>CALCBL010000493.1 GCA_937897495.1 uncultured Burkholderiales bacterium | reverse complement strand
GCCCCCAACTGATTGGAAATTAATGTTGCTCTGACCCCAATTGTTTGACCCCATTTAAATTTCTCCAGCAACAAAAAAGCCCGCATCAGCGGGCTTTTTCTATGGCGTCAAGCTGAATTACTTCAGTTTGATTTCCTTGTACTCAACGTGCTTGCGAGCTTTTGGGTCGAACTTCATGATCGACATTTTCTCGGGCATTGTTTTCTTGTTCTTGCTGGTCGTGTAAAAGTGACCAGTGCCAGCTGTAGATTCCAGCTTGATTTTTTCGCGTCCGCCTTTGCTTGCCATGATGGTGCTCCTGTAGGGGGTTTAAGCTTGACCGCGTTCGCGCAAGTCTGCGAGAACAGCATCAATGCCATTTTTGTCGATCAGGCGCAAAGCGGCGCTGGAAACGCGCAGGCGCACCCAACGGTTTTCGCTCTCAACCCAGAAACGGCGATATTGCAGGTTCGGCAAGAACCGGCGCTTGGTTTTGTTGTTGGCGTGGGAAACATTGTTTCCGACCATGGGGCCTTTGCCCGTTACGTCGCAGACGCGTGCCATGTGGACACTCCGATACTTTTATAAACAGCTGGTGCCAGATGAGTTTTGCGAAATCAACAAAGGCTTGCATGGATGCAAGTGAAGTGTCGTTTGCAAAACTTAGGCGGTCCAGCCTCACCTCGCCAGAAGGGTGGCGGTAACCCATTTTTGTGGGTCCCCCATAGGGAGTACTCAGCAAAGCCTTGGATTATAGCCAGCTTTTTGGGCCAGAGCCAAGCAAAAAGAGCTAAAAAATGCCCCAAGGGCTGGCAACCAGCGCTTGGTGTGTTGCAAATCCGCCTCAAGATACGGGGTGTCAGGCGCCTTCTTGCTCCAAAAAGCGCTGGGCATCTAAGGCGGCCATACAGCCTGTTCCCGCACTGGTAATGGCCTGACGGTACACATGATCTTGGACATCGCCCGCTGCAAAAACCCCAGGGACGCTGGTCATGGTGGCAAAGCCTTTCAGCCCGCTTTGGGTCACGATGTAACCGTTTTCCATTTGCAATTGGTTTTGAAAAATATCGGTATTGGGTGAATGACCAATGGCAATGAAGCAACCTTTGAGTTCCAAATCTTGCAAAGAGCCATCTTTGGTTGACTTCAAGCGAACGCCGGTGACGCCTGTGTTGTCGCCCAAAACCTCTTCTAAAGTTTGGAAAGTTTGCAAAACAATTTTGCCAGCCGCCACTTTGTCCATCAATTTGTCGACCAAGATGGGCTCGGCTTTGAATTTGTCGCGGCGGTGAATGAGGTACACCTTGCTGGCAATGTTGGACAAGTACAAAGCTTCTTCAACAGCCGTATTGCCGCCGCCCACCACGCAGCACACTTGCTCTTTGTAAAAGAAACCATCGCAGGTGGCGCAGCCCGAAACGCCGCGGCCCATGAAAGCCGTTTCAGAGTCAATGCCAAGGTATTTGGCGGATGCGCCCGTTGCAATGATCAAGGAATCGCAGGTGTAAACACCGCTGTCACCCGTCAAAGTAAAGGGTCGTTTGCTGAAATCAACCTTGTTGATGTGGTCAAACACAATTTGCGTATTGAAGCGCTCGGCATGCTCCAAAAAGCGTTGCATCAGGTCGGGGCCTTGCACGCCATGCACGTCGGCAGGCCAGTTGTCCACCTCGGTGGTGGTCATCAGTTGGCCGCCTTGGGCAATGCCTGTAATCAGCAATGGCTTGAGGTTGGCGCGGGCCGCATAAACGGCTGCTGTGTAGCCGGCAGGGCCTGATCCCAGAATTAAAACTTGGGCATGTTGGGTGGGGAGGGTGTTGGACAT
This sequence comes from uncultured Burkholderiales bacterium, assembly GCA_937897495.1. GTDB lineage: Bacteria > Pseudomonadota > Gammaproteobacteria > Burkholderiales > Burkholderiaceae_C > Limnohabitans_A. The sequence goes on along the minus strand of CALCBL010000493.1, from coordinate 10,407 downwards.
GATGGGTGATCTGGCAGGATTCGGGTAAACGCTAAAGCCCCATTGTAGAAGCTTGTGAAACACCTGTTTGGGGAGGTCTATCGGGTAAGCTTGAGGGTCAGACCATGACCTATTCACTTCGCACCCTTACCAATCCAACCGGCAGCCCCGAAGCAGACTCACCCAGAGTGCTCAACGAGGGCGTTGGCTTGATGCGCTTCACTCAGGAAATCGTTCTTTTCCTGGGTGCTGCTGTCCTGATTTTATTGGCCTTGGCCATGTTCAGTTTCAGTCCCAAAGATCCATCTTGGTCGGGTTCAGGCTTGGGCGGCGGCGTGCTGAACTGGATGGGTGTGGTCGGTGCTTGGTTGGCTGATGGCATGTATTTTTGCTTTGGCTATTCTGCGTGGTGGTTGGTTGCCATCTTGGGTCGCGTGTGGCTGAATGCTTGGGCCGAATGGCTCAGAACGGACGAAACCGCGTCCAAGGCATCCGACAAGGACACTGAATCGAATTGGAAAACCCGTTTGATTTTTTGGATTGGTTTGTTTGTTCTGATGTCATCTAGCAGTGCGCTCGAATGGGCGCGACTGACACGTTGGGATGCCATGCTGCCTGGTACCAGTGGTGGCGCCTTAGGTTATGCCGTCGGACATTTTTCTTTGAAATGGTTGGGCTTCAATGGCTCAAGCTTGCTTGAAGTTGTGTGCCTCGCTCTGGGGATGGGATGGGCCTTTGGATTTTCTTGGGGTCAAGTGTGTGAAGCATTGGGTGGCAAGATCGACGGCTTGATGCAATCACGTCAAGTCAAGCGTGAAATGGAAGAAGACTTGGCCATGGGCCAGCAAGCTTTGCGCGAACGCGAACAGCTTCAATCCAAATTGCCTGCAGAACCTCAACTGCACCCCTTCGGAAACGAGTTTGAAGAGAAGCCTTTGTTTGCAGCGGCAGGCGTGTCTGCGCCAGTCTTCGCTGAGCCTGTTGCACCCATGGTCATTGAATCTCCTGTGACTGCCGTCCCACGCAGCGAGCGTGTGGTGAAAGAGCGCCAGAAGCCTTTGTTCAATGAATTGCCTGACAGCAAATTGCCGCAAGTTGATTTGCTCGACAGTTTGACCTTGCGCCAAGAGAGCGTCGCGGCTGAAACGCTGGAGATGACCAGTCGCATGATTGAAAAACGCCTCAAAGATTTTGGCGTTGAAGTGCGTGTGGTGGCTGCAGCACCCGGCCCTGTTATCACGCGTTATGAAATCGAACCTGCAACAGGTGTCAAAGGATCGCAAGTGGTCAACTTGGCCAAAGACTTGGCAAGATCACTCAGCCTCATATCCATTCGTGTGGTGGAAACCATTCCTGGCAAAAACTACATGGCCTTGGAATTGCCCAATGCCAAACGCCAATCCATCAAGCTCAGCGAAATTTTAGGATCGCAGGTTTACAACGAAGCCAAGTCCATGCTCACCATGGGCTTGGGCAAAGACATTGTGGGCAATCCGGTGGTGGTAGATCTGGCCAAAATGCCTCACGTTTTGGTGGCGGGTACCACAGGCTCTGGTAAGTCGGTGGGCATCAATGCCATGATTTTGTCTTTGCTTTACAAAGCCGAAGCGCGTGATGTTCGCCTGCTCATGATCGACCCCAAAATGTTGGAGATGTCGGTGTACGAAGGTATTCCACACTTGTTAGCGCCCGTGGTGACCGACATGCGGCAAGCCGCGCATGGCCTCAATTGGTGTGTGGGCGAAATGGAGCGCCGCTACAAGCTCATGAGCAAAATGGGCGTTCGCAACTTGGCGGGTTACAACACCAAAATCGACGATGCAACTGAGCGCGAAGAATTTATTTTGAATCCCTTTAGCCTCACGCCTGATGATCCAGAACCACTGAAGCGCTTGCCGCACATCGTGGTGGTGATTGATGAGTTGGCCGACCTCATGATGGTGGTGGGTAAAAAAATTGAAGAGCTCATTGCACGTTTGGCACAAAAGGCGCGGGCCGCTGGCATTCACTTGATCTTGGCCACACAGCGTCCCAGTGTCGATGTGATCACAGGCTTGATCAAAGCCAATATCCCCACACGCATAGCCTTCCAAGTCTCTAGCAAAATTGACAGCCGAACCATCCTTGATCAAATGGGCGCAGAGGCTTTGCTGGGCATGGGTGACATGCTCTACATGCCTTCTGGCACTGGCTTTCCCATCCGTGTTCACGGCGCTTTTGTGAGTGACGAAGAAGTTCACCGCGTGGTGAGCTATTTGAAAACGCAAGGCGAGCCCGATTACATCGAGGGCGTGCTGGAAGGCGGCACCACCGATGGTGAAGACACGGGCTACGGCGACAGTGCGGATGCTGAAAAAGACCCCATGTACGATCAAGCCGTTGAAGTGGTTTTGAAAAATCGCAAGGCCAGTATTTCTTTGGTGCAACGTCACTTGAAGATTGGCTACAACCGCGCCGCGCGTTTGGTGGAAGAGATGGAAAAGGCGGGCTTGGTCAGTTCTATGAGCAGCAACGGGCAGCGCGAAATTTTGGTCCCAGCGCGCGCTGAATAAACGGCCTCTTTCAGACTGTCTTATCTAGATGAAAGCCAAACTCTATCTGCTCGGGCTGTTCATGGTTTGGCTGGGTGTTGTGCCAAATTCTTGGGCCCAAAGTTCGCCCGATGCCATCGAGTCTTTGAGTCAATTTTTGAAATTCACCAACAGTGGACGTGCCCAGTTTTCGCAGGTTGTGACGGGGCCATCTAAAGCCGAACAAGCACCTCGCAGAAAAACGTCCTCGGGTACTTTTGAATTTCAAAGGCCTCAGCAATTTCGATTTGCCTATCAAAAACCATTTGTACAAGCCATGGTGTCCGATGGTCAGTGGTTGTGGCTTTTTGACGCCGACTTGAACCAAGTCACCATGCGCAAACAAAACCAATTGCTGGGCCAAACGCCTGCAGCGTTTATTGCCTCGTCTGGCGATTTGAAAGCGCTGCAAGCTGAATTCAATTTGAAAGCAGAGCCAGATTCAGAAGGTTTGCAATGGGTCAAAGCTACGCCTAAACAGTCGGATGGCGCCGTCCAAGTCATCCGAGTGGGCTTGAAGCTGGGTGTGGCCGGGGCCAGCACAGCCGCCAATGTGCCTGTGCTGACGGTCTTGGAAATTGTGGATGGCTTAGGTCAAACATCGCGTTTGAATTTTCAGAATTTTGAAGCCAATGTGAAGTTCTTGCCAGAGACTTTTCAGTTCAAAGCACCTGCGGGCGTGCAGGTTATTCGGCCATGAACGCCAGCGTTCATTTACAGCAGCCTTTGGCAGAGCGCTTGCGTCCCCAGCATTTGGGCGAGGTCATTGGTCAGCAACATCTGATTGGTGAGGGTTTGGCCCTTCGCTTGGCATTTGAATCTGGCCAGCCTCACAGTTGCATTCTGTGGGGTCCGCCGGGCGTCGGCAAAACCACCATTGCACGTCTCATGGCCGATGCATTTGACGCGCAATTTATCAGCATCAGTGCGGTGCTGGGGGGTGTCAAAGACATTCGGGAAGCAGTCGAAAAAGCAGAGGCCGCCTTGAAGGGGTTGCAGCCGCAGAGAACCATTGTGTTTGTAGACGAAGTTCATCGTTTCAATAAAAGCCAGCAAGACGCGTTCTTGCCGCATGTTGAAAGTGGCTTGTTCACTTTCATTGGCGCAACCACCGAAAACCCCTCCTTTGAGGTCAACTCTGCATTGCTTTCTAGAGCGGCTGTCTATGTTCTGCAAGCCCTCAACGAAGAAGATTTGAAACTCATTGTGAAACGCGCGCATGCCATTGGCGCGGTGCCTCCATTGGCAGCAGATGCAGAGCAGCGACTGATTGCTTATGCCGATGGCGATGCGCGTCGTTTGCTCAACACCCTTGAAACTTTGGCTGTCGCAGCAAAAACAGAGAAGCTAGAAGCTATTTCAGATGCATGGCTGATGAAAGTTTTGGGCGAACGCATGCGTCGATACGACAAAGGCGGTGAGCAGTTTTACGACACCATCAGTGCGCTGCACAAATCTGTCAGGGGCTCAGACCCAGACGCTGCGCTTTACTGGTTCACGCGCATGTTGGATGGCGGTGCAGACCCGAGCTACATGGCCAGACGCCTCATTCGCATGGCCGCAGAGGACATTGGCTTGGCCGATCCGCGCGCCCTTCGCTTGGCGCTTGACGCGGCAGAAGTTTACGAGCGTTTGGGCAGTCCTGAAGGTGAGCTGGCCTTGGCAGAATGCGTGATTTATTTGGCAGTGGCAGCCAAATCGAATGCCGTTTACAGGGCCTTCAAGGAGGCCAAGGCATGGGTCAAAAAAGACGGTACACGCCCTGTTCCCATGCACCTGCGCAATGCACCGACTCAACTCATGAAGAGCTTGGACTATGGTCAGGGCTATCGCTATGCCCATGACGAAGAGGGCGGCTTTGCGGCTGGCGAAAATTACTTGCCAGTGGGCATGCCAGCGCCAGGGTTTTATCGACCCGTGAATCGTGGGTTAGAGTTAAAGATTGCAGAAAAAATGGCAAGCTTGAATGAACTGAATCAAGCCAATGCAACAAAAAAATAGGAGTTTGGTATGGATGTCTTTCTTCAGCAGGTGATCAATGGCTTGGTCCAAGGCAGCATGTATGCCCTGATCGCCTTGGGCTACACCATGGTTTACGGCATCATCAACTTGATCAACTTTGCCCATGGCGAGGTGCTGATGGTGGCTGCCCTGACAAGTTGGTCTGTGATTGCGCTCATGCAAGATGCCACGCCTGGCATGCCCGGCTGGTTGATGCTGATCGTCTCTTTGGTCATTGCCAGTGTGGTGGCTGCCTCACTCAATTTTGCAATTGAAAAAATTGCCTATCGCCCATTGCGAAACAGCCCGAAATTGGCGCCACTCATTACAGCCATCGGTGTAAGCATCTTGCTTCAAACCTTGGCCATGATCATTTGGAAGCCTAACTACAAACCATTTCCAACCTTGTTGTCGACCACTCCCATCAATGTCGGTGGCGCTGTCATTTCCACCACGCAAATCATGATTTTGGGTGTCACCGCCATCTCCTTGGCAGTGCTCATGTGGTTGGTCAATGCCACCAAGTTAGGCAGGGCCATGCGCGCTACTTCTGAAAATCCACGGGTCGCTGCCTTGATGGGTGTTAAGCCCGACATGGTCATTTCTGCCACCTTCATCATTGGTGCCGTGTTGGCGGCCATTGCGGGGGTCATGTTTGCATCCAACTATGGCACTGTGCACCACAGCATGGGCTTCTTGCCAGGCCTGAAAGCGTTTACTGCTGCAGTGTTTGGTGGCATCGGCAACTTAGGGGGTGCCGTTGTGGGGGGCATTTTGCTAGGCCTCATTGAATCCATTGGTTCAGGCTATATCGGCATCCTCACGGGGGGTGTTCTGGGTAGTCATTACGCCGATATTTTTGCCTTCATCGTGCTCATCATCGTGCTCACATTGCGGCCCTCTGGCCTGATGGGTGAACGTGTAGCCGATCGCGCGTGACAGGAAGGGAAGACCCACAATGAACAACTCAAAAAATCTCAAAACGCTGGCCATTGGCGTGCTGCTTCTCATCTTGCCTTTGGTTTTGCAGCAATTTGGCAATGCCTGGGTGCGCATTGCTGACATGGCCTTGCTCTATGTGTTGCTCGCGGTTGGCCTGAACATCGTGGTGGGCTATGCGGGCTTGCTCGACTTGGGTTACGTGGCTTTCTTCGCTGTGGGTGCCTACATGTATGGCTTGCTGGCGTCGCCCCATTTGTTTGAAACATTCCCAGCCGTTGCGGCCCTGTTTCCTGGCGGCTTGCACATGCCTTTGTGGGTCATTGTGCCTGTGGCTGCTGCATTGGCCGGCCTGTTTGGCATGTTGCTGGGGGCGCCCACTTTGAAGCTGCGCGGCGATTATTTGGCCATTGTCACATTGGGCTTTGGTGAAATCATTCGGGTCTTTTTGAACAACTTGGATCAGCCGGTGAATATCACCAATGGCCCCAAGGGTTTGAACCAAATTGATCCAATCCATTTTTTCGGCATCAACTTGGGCAAGCCCTTGAATCTGTTTGGGATTGAATTCGCCTCAGTGAGTTTGTACTACTACCTGTTTTTGGCATTGGTGCTGGTGACTCTTTTAATTTCATATCGCTTGCAGATCTCGCGCATTGGCCGCGCATGGATGGCCATTCGCGAAGATGAAATTGCGGCCAAAGCCATGGGCTTGAACACACGCAATTTAAAGCTCATGGCATTTGGCATGGGTGCTACGTTTGGCGGCATTTCTGGCGCCATGTTTGCCGGTTTTCAGGGGTTTATTTCACCCGAGTCTTTCAGTCTCATGGAGTCCGTCATGATCGTGGCCATGGTCGTGTTGGGCGGCTTGGGGCACTTGCCGGGGGTTGTGTTGGGTGCCGTCTTGTTGTCTGCCTTGCCAGAAATTTTGCGCTATGTAGCGGGCCCCTTGCAGTCTATGACAGACGGTCGCATTGATGCCGCCATTCTGCGTCAATTGCTCATTGCACTTGCCATGATCGTCATCATGCTCATGCGCCCTAGGGGCTTGTGGCCTTCGCGCGAGCACGGCAAAGCGCTGCAAGCGAAAGAGGGCGCTTGACATGAACGCGAATCATTCTGAACGCCATGCTGTTTTAAAAGTGGCTGGCATTTCCAAACGCTTTGGTGGATTGCAAGCTTTGTCCGATGTTGGCATGACCATTGAGCGAGGTCAGGTCTACGGCCTCATTGGTCCCAATGGCGCAGGCAAGACCACCTTTTTCAATGTGATCACGGGCCTCTACACGCCAGACAGTGGCAGCTTTGAATTGGCAGGCAAGCCGTATCAGCCCACAGCGGTCCATGAAGTGGCGCAGGCAGGCATCGCACGTACTTTTCAAAATATTCGTTTGTTTGCAGAAATGACGGCCTTAGAAAACGTCATGGTGGGTCGACATGTGCGCACCTCTTCGGGTTTGTTGGGGGCTATTTTTAGAACACCCAAATTCAAACAAGAAGAAGCCGAAATTGCGCAACGTGCGCAAGAATTGTTGGACTATGTGGGCATTGGTCAGTATGCCGACTACCGTGCACGCACTTTGTCTTATGGCGATCAGCGCCGTTTAGAAATTGCCCGTGCTCTTGCCACCGATCCCCAACTCATTGCGCTAGATGAACCCGCTGCTGGTATGAACGCCACAGAAAAAATTCAGTTGCGTGCGTTGATCGACCAGATCCGCAAAGACAACCGCACCATTTTGCTCATTGAGCACGATGTGAAGCTGGTCATGGGTTTGTGCGATCGCGTCACAGTGCTCGACTACGGCAAACAAATTGCCGAGGGAACGCCAGCAGAAGTCCAAAAAAATGAAAAAGTAATTGAAGCCTACTTGGGCACTGGAGGGCATTGAAATGACAGCCACATTGTTAAAAGTCAAAGGCCTACAAGTAGCCTACGGCGGCATTCAGGCTGTCAAAGGCATTGATTTTGAAGTGCATGAAGGTGAATTGGTGTCGCTCATTGGCTCTAATGGTGCGGGTAAAACAAGCACCATGAAAGCCATCACCGGTACCTTGCCCCTTCATGCGGGTGACATTGAGTATTTGGGCAAAAGCATTGTGGGCCAAGGCCCCTGGGATTTGGTCAAGCAGGGCCTGGCCATGGTGCCAGAAGGTCGCGGTGTGTTCACCCGCATGACCATCATTGAGAACTTGCTCATGGGCGCTTACATCCGCAATGACACTGCCGCCATTCAAGACGATATGGAAAAAGTGTTTCACACCTTTCCAAGATTGCGTGAACGCAAAGACCAACTGGCCGGCACCATGTCCGGTGGCGAGCAGCAAATGTTGGCCATGGGCCGCGCCCTCATGAGCCGCCCTAAAGTGTTGTTGCTTGATGAGCCCTCGATGGGTCTGTCGCCCCTCATGGTGGACAAAGTTTTCGAAGTGGTGCGCGATGTGTTTGCCCAGGGCGTGACCGTTTTGTTGGTCGAACAAAACGCCAGCCGTGCGTTGGCCATTGCCAATCGGGGCTATGTCATGGAGTCGGGCTTGATCTCCATGACTGGCCTTGGCCAAGACTTGTTAAACGACCCCAAAGTGCGCGCTGCCTATTTGGGTGAATAAACAGGTCAGTCGACTTTTGCGCCGCTGGCTTTGACAACCGGCTCGTATTTCGTCAATTCACGCTTCATGAAGGCGGCAAATTGATCGGGTGTGCTGCTCACGGGCTCGATCATCATCATGCCAAAACGAGTTTTGGTCTCGGGCGCTGCAAGGGCTGCTGAGAAAGCCTGGTTCAAACGCGCGACCATGGCCGGTGGTGTGTTGGCCGGAGCTACCAAACCCCACCATGTGTCCACTTCAAAACCTTTGAGCGTTTCAGCCATGGCAGGAATGTCGGGCAGGGCGCTGCTGCGCTGCGCCGTGGTCACAGCCAAAGCCTTGAGCTTGCCAGCCTTGATGTTGGGTGCTGCGGTCGCCAAGTTGTCGAAGTTGAAATCGACTTGCCCAGAAAGCAAAGCCAATTGTGCTGGATTGCCGCCGTTGTAGGGAATGTGAACGGCATAAATGCCTGCATCGCGCTTGAACATTTCTGCCGCCAAATGGCCTGCGCTGCCGTTACCACCGGAGCCGATGTTGAGCTTGCCTGGGTTGGCTTTGCCGTAGGCAATCAAGTCGGCTACGGTGTTAATTTTCAAACGCTGCGCAGTGTCGGCATTCATGACCAACACATTGGGCACACGAACCATTTGGGTGATGGCGGCAAAGTCGGTGGCTGCATTGAAGGGCATCTTGGTGAAAAGCCAAGGGTTGATGGCATGTGTGGCCACAGCGGAAATGCCAATGGTGTAGCCATCGGCAGGCGCCTTGGCCACAATGTCAACGCCCAAGTTACCACCCGCGCCGGGCTTGTTGTCGATGATGACAACGCCCAATGAGTCTTTGACGCGTTCTGCCAATGCACGGGCGGTGACATCAATGGGGCCGCCAGGCGCATAGGGCACCACCAAGCGAATGGGCTTGTCCAAGGGCTGCGCGTGGAGGGCGTTGGCGCCGATCAAAGTCAGCAATGCGATGCCGGCATGGAGACACAGGCGTCTTGTCAAAATTAGAGATGTGCGCATCAGTTGGACTCCTTGGCCTTGTCGGCTTCAGTGGTGAATGAATCGGCGAAGAAGGCTTCTTCAGGTAATCCTGCTTTGCCTAGGTAGTCTGCGCGTGCAGAGTCCACCACAATGGGGGCGCCGCAGGCATAGACTTGGAAACCACTTAGATCTGGGTGATCTTGTAAGACAGCTTGGTGCACAAAACCTGTGCGCCCAAGCCATGCGTCTTCTGCCAATGCATCGGACACCACCGGAACGTAAGTTAAGTTGGGCATGGCTTTGACGTGCTCTTCAACCCAGTCGTTCATGTACAAATCGGAAGGTCGGCGACCGCCCCAGTAAAGCGTGGCAGGCCTTGTGATGCCTTTGTGTTGCATGTGCTCAATCAAGGCTTTGATGGGTGCAAAGCCGGTGCCCGACGCCAACAAAATCATGGGTGCTTGCGAGTCTTCGCGCAAGTAGAAACTGCCATAGGGGCCCTCAATGCGCAAGATGTCTTTTTCTTTCATGGTGCTGAACACCACGTCGGTGAATTTGCCGCCAGGCATGTGGCGAATGTGCAGCTCTACTTTGGGTGCCGCGGGGTCTAGCGTGTGAGGTGCATTGCCCATGCTGTAACTGCGGCGCGAGCCATCGCGCAATAAAAACTCGACATACTGGCCCGCATGAAACTGCATCACATCGGTGGCAGGCAGTTGCATGATGATGGACATGACATCGTGTGATTTTTTTTCTAAGCTGACCACGCGCACAGGCATTTTCTTAATGGGAAAACTGCCTGCTTCCGTCACTTGACGCGATTCCAACACCAAATCGCTTTGCGCGGTAGAGCAGCAGGTCAAGATCAGGCCTTGGGCTTCTTCGTCAGCACTCAAAGCTTTGGCTTGGTGCTCACGGTGCACCACCGTGCCAGAAATCTTCTTGCATTTGCAGGAACCACACGCGCCATCTTTACAACCATAGGGCAGGCCTATGCCTTGGCGAATGCCGGCCGCCAACAAAGTTTCGCTGCTATCTGCATTAAAAGTACGGCCACTTGGCTCGACGGTAATTTGGAAGCTCATGTTTTCGTTATCCTAGAGGGGTCTTAAATTCCATAACCCCTGATTTTGCCTTCAAACCAAACCCCTTTAGGTGCTTTACCTGCCCGCTTTCGAAAAGAGCGTGTTTTGATCGTCGGATGTGGTGATGTAGGTCAACGCGCAGCCAAACAGTTGGTCGGCAGAGCTCGGGTCTTGGCATTGACCTCTAGCCCCGAAAAGGCACCGGGTTTGAGGGCTCAAGGCATCATGCCGGTCGTTGGCAACTTGGACGATTCGCAG
>CALCBL010000492.1 GCA_937897495.1 uncultured Burkholderiales bacterium | reverse complement strand
ATGTAGGGTGCCACCGAGCGAAACCAAGGTACGAAGGTGAAGTTAAAGACAGTAGACATGAGCTTGTGGGTCTCTAAAAAGGGGCCAAGACAGCGGATAATTCAGGGCTTACGCCATCCCTGATTTTTACAGAAGTTTTGCCATTGTCCGCTACCCCCTTGAAAATCGAGTTTCCCGAGTCTTTGCCGGTGTCGGCAAAGCGCGACGAAATCGCTCAAGCCATGGCGGATCATCAGGTCATCATCGTCTGTGGCGAGACGGGATCAGGCAAAACCACACAGTTGCCCAAGATTGCTTTGGCCCTTGGCCGCGGCAGGCTCAATGCCGCTGCAGGCCAGCGGGGCAAGTGGATCGGCCATACACAGCCTAGGCGCATTGCAGCCAGCAGCGTGGCCAAACGCATTGCCGAGGAGCTTAAAACGCCACTGGGCGATGTGGTGGGCTACAAAATTCGATTTCAAGACCGCTTGTCCAAGGATGCCTCGGTCAAGCTCATGACAGACGGTATTTTGTTGGCCGAAACGCAAAACGACCCGCTTTTAGAAGCCTACGACACCCTGATCATTGACGAAGCCCACGAACGAAGTTTGAACATTGACTTCTTGTTGGGCTACTTGCGTCAAATCTTGCCGCGCCGACCCGACCTCAAAGTGGTGGTCACATCGGCCACCATCGATGCCGATCGTTTTGCGCGGCACTTTGCTTCCAGCAAGGGGCCCGCGCCGGTCATCATGGTCTCTGGCAGAACCTTTCCAGTAGAGATGCGGTGGCGTCCGTTTGAAGAGACGCGTGAGCACGACTTGAACGATGCCATTGCCGAGGCTGTCGACGAACTTTGGACAAGCAATGCTGCTGGTGACATCTTGGTGTTCTTGCCAGGTGAGCGTGAAATTCGAGAAGCAGCTGACCATTTGCGCAAGCACTTATCTCACAGCGCTATCACGCGGGGAGCTGAAGTACTTCCCTTGTTTTCGCGCTTGTCGCAAGCCGATCAAGAGCGGGTGTTTGATACGCATTCAGGAAGGCGCATTGTTTTGGCCACCAACGTGGCCGAAACCTCACTCACAGTGCCAGGCATTCGGTATGTGATTGATGTGGGTACCGCCCGCGTGAAGCGCTACAGCCTGCGCAGCAAGGTGGAGCAGCTCATGGTGGAGCCCATCAGCCAAGCGGCGGCCAATCAGCGCGCAGGCCGGTGCGGTCGTGTGGCCAACGGCATTTGCATTCGTCTCTACGAAGAAAAAGATTTCAACGGCAGGCCCCGCTTCACCGACCCTGAAATTTTGCGATCCTCCTTGGCAGGTGTGATTTTGCGCATGAAGTCATTGCACTTAGGTGTGGTCGATGACTTTCCGTTCATTGAAGCACCTTCCAAACGCGCCATCACCGATGGATACCAATTGCTGGCTGAACTGGGTGCCGTGACAGATGCCAACGAACTGACGCGCACAGGTGCTGAATTGGCCAAGTTACCCTTGGACCCTCGCGTAGGGCGCATGATTTTGGAAGCACGCGACAGACAAGCTTTAGACGAAGTGTTGGTCATTGCCAGTGCTTTGTCGGTGCAAGACGTTCGTGACCGCCCCTTAGAGGCACAGTCGCAAGCCGATCAGGCGCATGTGAAGTTTGACGACGAGAAAAGCGAATTTACGGGTTATTTGAAATTGTGGAAATGGTTGGCTGATGCACGCGGTGGTAAATCACCTGCTGGTTCAGAGCACAAGTTAAGCAATCGCCAATATGAGCAGTTGTTGCGTCAAAATTTTGTCAACATTCGGCGTGTGCGTGAATGGCGCGACACGCATACACAACTTCACACCACTGTGGCGGAGCACCGTTGGCAATTGAACGCCAAGCCTGCAAGCTACGAGCAAATTCACATGTCAATGATGGCCGGTTTGCTAGGCAACGTGGGTTGCAAACAAGACGATGAAGACGTTTATTTAGGCGCGCGTGGTATCAAGTTTTACCGCCACCCGGGCGCGCACTTGTCCAAGAAGCCAGGCCGCTGGACCGTGGTGTCTGAGTTGGTAGAGACCACACGTTTGTTTGGCCGTGGCATTGCCAACATTGAGCCCGCATGGCTGGAACAAGTGGGTGCGCATTTGTTGCGCAAGCAACTTTTAGATCCGCATTGGGAAAAGAAGTCGGGTGAAGTGATTGCGCTCGAGCGCGCCACACTGTATGGCTTGGTGGTTTACAGCGGCAGGCGTGTGCCATTTGGCAAAGTCGATCCGCAAACGGCCCGCGAAATTTTCATTCGCGCAGCCTTGGTCGAAGGGCAATGGGAAACCAATCTGACGTTCTTGGACGCCAATCACAAAATGATTGCCAAAGTGGAAGAGCTGGAACACAAATCTCGCAGGCAAGACGTGTTGGTAGACGATGAGCTGATCTACGCGTTTTACGACCAACAAATTCCTGCCGATGTCTGCTCTGGCCGTTTACTAGAAGCTTGGTATAAAAATGAAGTGAAGCGCCAGCCCAGTTTGCTGGTCCTAAGCCGTGAAGAGTTGATGCGCCACGAAGCGGCGGGCATTACCACGCAAGCCTTTCCCAAAACCCTTCGCTTGGGCGGCACCGATTGCACAGCCACTTATTTGCATCAGCCTGGCGATGCACGCGATGGCGTCACGGTCACGGTGCCTTTGTTTGTATTGAATCAAGTGAGCGAAGAGCGTTGTGAGTGGTTGGTGCCAGGTTTGCTCAAGGACAAAATTCACGCATTGCTTAAAAGCTTGCCCCAAAAACCTCGCACCCGATTTGTGCCATTGCCAGATTCTGCTGCCAAGTTGGCCGAGACATTGGGTGTGCCAGAAATTTTTGGAACAGGCTCATTGACCGACGTCCTTTTGAAGAAAGTGCGCGACATCACCAGTCTGGATGTCAAGCGCGCAGACTTTAAATTAGACATGCTCAGCCCGCACTTGTTCATGAACTTGTGTGTGGTCGACGAACATGGCCGACAACTGGGCATGGGTCGCAATCTAGGTGCCCTCAAAGCCGATTGGGGCTCGCAAGCACGCGGCGCTTT
>CALCBL010000491.1 GCA_937897495.1 uncultured Burkholderiales bacterium | reverse complement strand
TGGCGGCGCCCGCTTTGCTGCCCGCTGACGCCTTCGCCAAGCAGTCTGGGCACTTGGCGTTTTCAGGGTCGCAACCATAGGGGCAACCCACCACAGCGCGCATTTTGGGCAAAAGTGCAGCCAATGCCCTGACGGCTGTTGATTTGCCAGTACCGCGATCACCAAACACCAAAACGCCCCCGATGCTGGGGTCGATGGCCGTCAGCATGATGGCCATTTTCATGTCGTCTTGGCCAACAATGGCAGAGAAGGGAAAGGTCAAAGACATCTGATTCAATGTGAAGGTTAAAACGGGCCGGATGACAAAGTGTCAACTTAAAAAATTATACAAAGTGTCAATTTAACTTGACGTTTTGTCAAATCCAGTTAAATTATCGCTTCATTGAACAGATATTGAGGCAAATGATGAGTGCCCTGCTAGATTGGATTAAGTCCCCATCGCAGCTTAGAAAACTGTCCCGAGACAACTTGGCCCCTTTGGCTGCAGAGTTGCGGGCGCGTTTGATTCAGTCGGTCTCGCAAACAGGCGGGCATTTCAGCTCCAATTTGGGAACGGTTGAGCTGACGGTGGCCCTGCACTACGTTTTCAACACCCCTGAAGACCGCTTGGTATGGGATGTGGGCCATCAAACTTACCCCCACAAGATGCTAACAGGCCGCAACGAGCAGATGGGCAGCATCCGCCAAATGGGTGGTTTAAGCGGCTTTCCGCGCCGTGAAGAAAGTATTTACGACGCCTTTGGCACCGCGCACTCGTCCACCAGCATTTCGGCCGCATTGGGCATGGCCATGGCCGCCAAACAAATGGGCAGCCGCCGTAAAGCAGTGGCGATCATTGGCGATGGCGCACTCACAGCAGGCATGGCCTACGAGGCCTTGAACAATGCTGGCGCGAGCGATTGCAACTTGCTGGTCATCTTGAACGACAACGACATGTCCATCAGCCCGCCGGTTGGGGCCTTGAACCATTATTTGCATGAATTGATGAGCGGCCGCTTTTATGCCGATGCCAAAAAAATTGGCAAAGAAGTGCTGAAAAATGCGCCGCCTTTGTATGCCTTGGCGCAAATGATTGAGCAGCAAACACAAAGCTTCATTCAACCGCAAACCATGTTTGAAAATTTGGGCTTCGAGTACACAGGCCCAGTAGATGGCCACGATGTCGATGCGATGGTCAGCACATTGAAGAGTTTGTACAACAAGCCTGGTCCTCAGTTTTTGCATGTGGTCACGCGCAAAGGCAAGGGCTATGCGAAAGCAGAAGCAGATCCTGTGAACTACCACGGACCTGGCAAATTTGATCCTGCTGTTGGCATTGTCAGTGCCGCGTCGCCTGTCCCTGCCAAGCCGACATTCACCAACGTCTTTGGTCAGTGGTTGTGTGACATGGCCGCGCAAGATGAACGCTTGGTGGGCATCACACCCGCCATGCGCGAAGGCTCGGGCATGGTGAACTTCAGTCAACAGTACCCCCATCGTTATCACGATGTTGGCATTGCAGAACAACATGCCGTCACCTTTGCCGCCGGCATGGCCTGTGAAGGCTTGAAGCCCGTGGTGGCCATTTACTCCACCTTCTTGCAACGTGCCTACGACCAACTGATTCACGATGTGGCTTTGCAAAACTTGCCCGTGGTGTTTGCACTTGACCGTGCAGGTTTGGTGGGTGCCGATGGCCCCACCCACGCTGGCATGTACGACATTGCTTTCACACGCTGCATTCCCAACATGAGCGTTGCATGCCCTGCAGACGAAGCAGAGTGCAGGCAGTTGCTTAGCACCGCGTATGCGCAAGATCATGCGGTGACTGTTCGCTACCCAAGGGGTGCCGGTGTGGGCACTCAAGTGGGAACAGACTTAGAAACTTTGCCATTTGGCAAAGCCGAAATCAGGCGCCAAGGCCAAGGCGTGGCGCTGCTGGCATTTGGACCGCTGTTGTACGAAGCGCTGAAGGTGGCTGAAGGCATGAATGCCACGGTGGTCAACATGCGTTGGGCCAAGCCCTTGG
>CALCBL010000490.1 GCA_937897495.1 uncultured Burkholderiales bacterium | reverse complement strand
GAAAAACCGACATAGCCCATGTACAACATGGGCGGGTGAATAACCAGACCAGGGTCTTGCAGCAAGGGGTTCAAATCTTTACCGTCTAGAGGCGCCGGTAACAGACGTTCAAACGGACTGGACGTGATCAAGATGAACATCAGGAAGCCGGTAGACACCAAGCCCAAAATGCCAATGACACGAGCCACCATGGCCAAAGGCAATGTGCGAGAAAAAATGGCGACGGCCAATGTCCAGCCAGACAACATCAGCATCCACAACAACAAGGAACCTTCGTGGCCACCCCACACCGATGCAAACTTGTATTGCGTGGGAAGCAGCGAATTGGAATGCCCCGCGATGTACTTGATCGAGAAGTCATCGGTGAGTGCACCATGCGCCAACACGGCAAAAGAAAAAGCAATCAACAAAAATTGAAGTGTTGCAGCTGGTTTTGCCAAGGCTTGCCAACGTTGGTTGTCGTTGATGGTTCCGGCAAGCGGCAAGACACCTTGAACCAGCGCCACACACGCAGCCAAAATCAAGGCAAAGTGACCAATTTCAACAATCATTCCAAACTCTTTTCAATTATTTAGATGGCATCACAGACTGAGCAGCTTTGGCGGCAGCTGCTTTATCCAATGCGTGCTGTGCCTCAGGGGGCATGTAATTTTCGTCGTGCTTGGCCAACACCTCGGCGGCCGCAAACAATTGGCCATCCGACAATTTGCCTTGCGCCACAACGCCCTTACCCTCTTTGAACAAGTCGGGCAATATACCCTTGTATGCGACAGGCACTTCGTGGGCAAAGTCGGTGACGACAAACTTAACGTTCTCGCCGTCTTTGATCAAGCTACCTTCTTTGACCATACCGCCCACACGAAACGCTTTGCCCTTGGGCGCCTCGCCTTTGTAAACTTGCGTGGGGGTAAAAAAGAACACCAAGTTGCTTTGAAAAGCATTCAAAACAAAAGCGCCCGCTATGGCCAATGCGGATACGCCCGCGGCAATCAATAAAAATCGTTGATGTCTAGGTTTCATCAGGACCACTCCTTGCTGTTCGTTTCTGCAACCAATTCGTTGCTTATTTGGGTCAGGGCTTGAGCACGCGCATTTTTGACCCAGATCATTTCCAAAGCCACACACAGTGCAGTTACTCCGAAACTACCCCAAACATAAAGACCATACCCACCCATGGCCCAAAATTCACTCCAGCTGTTCCAAATCATGCGTTGGCACCTCCAGCAGTGTTCTTCATCATTTGGGCTTTGACCTCAGGCAATTCGGCCACCCATTGTGTATGTCTCTCGCGAACCAAAATAATGCTGCGCACTCGGTAAAGGGCCATGGCCACTGCATACATCCAAAACGCAACGCCCATGATCAGCATGGCTTCAAGCATAACCTGAGCCATGCTAGACCCCTTGGTCAGTGACACCGAGGCACCTTGGTGCAAGGTGTTCCACCACTTCACAGAAAAGTAAATGACAGGCACATTGAGTGCGCCCACCAAGGCCAAGATGCCACCCGCTTTGTCGGCGCGTCGAGGATCGTCAATGGCACTGGTGAGGGCAATGTGGCCCAAATACAAAAAGAACAAAATGAGCTCAGAGGTGAGACGTGCATCCCACACCCACCAAGTGCCCCACATGGGCTTGCCCCAAAGTGCACCCGTCCAAAGCGACAAGAAAGCACAAATAGCACCCGTAGGCGCCAAGGCTTTGGTCATCATGCCCGACAGGCGCGTGTTGAAAGTCAGGCCCAGCAAAGCCCAAAAAGCCATGGCCAAATAAATCACCATGGACATCCACGACGCGGGTACGTGCACAAAAATAATGCGATAGCCCTGGCCCTGCTGAAAGTCAGTAGGCGCCACAAACATGCCAAGCCACAGACCCCAAACAGTGAGCCCTGTTGCCAGACACGCAAACACGGGCCAAAGCTTTCCAGCCAAAGGATAAAAGTTTTGGGGAGATGCGTAAAAAAATAATTTTTGAATCATTGTTTGATTGACTGCTTAGGATTCAAGTGCAATGCGAAGCGATGCCGCACTCGCCCAAGGAC
Organism: uncultured Burkholderiales bacterium; assembly: GCA_937897495.1. GTDB lineage: Bacteria > Pseudomonadota > Gammaproteobacteria > Burkholderiales > Burkholderiaceae_C > Limnohabitans_A. The sequence goes on along the minus strand of CALCBL010000490.1, from coordinate 930 downwards.
TGAACACGGCCGCTACCAAAACGAGAGCGGCCAAAACTGACAAATGGGCAGAAGCACCCAAGCCACTGATTTCTGCTTGAACTGCACCCGCACCAAAAACCAGCGCCGGCACATACAAGGGTAAAACCAACAAGGACAACAGCACATCGCCGCCTCGCACGCCCAAAGTGAGCGCGGCGCCAACAGCGCCAATTAAGGAGAGCACCGGTGTACCCAAAAGCAAACTCAAAGTTAAAACCCAAAGCGCGTTAGTAGAGAGGTCAAATTGCAGGCCCAAAATAGGTGCGAGTAAGACCAACGGCAACCCAGAGAGTAACCAGTGCGCCAAGATTTTGGCGGCAACCATCAAAGATAAACTGTTGGGCGATAAGGCCATTTGCTCCAATGTGCCATCGGCGTAGTCAGTTGCAAACATGCGGCTTAAAGACAGCATGCTGGCCAACAATGCCCCCACCCACAAGATGCCCGGGGCTACCAATCGAAGCGTGTTCATTTCAGGGCCAATGCCTAGGGGGAAAAGCGCCGCCACCACGACAAAGAAAAACACAGAAGTAATCACCTCATTTTTACGCCTTAAGGCCAAGGTCAGGTCGCGCTTCACGATGGCAACAAATGCACTCATGCGCTCAACCTGTAAGAGCGGCCTTGACCAGCAAGTGAAACAGCTTGGTGGCTGGTTAACAGCACCATGCCCTGGCTTGCCAAGTGGGCGTTGATGACTTCAGACAGCGCATTTTGGGCTGCAGGGTCCAATGCCACAAAAGGCTCGTCCAAAATCCACAACTTGGCGGTGCTGACCACCAGGCGCGCCAAAGCCGTTCGGCGCTTTTGACCTTGTGACAAAACCCGAACAGGCAAATGTTCGCGGCCCCTGAGGCCCAACTGAGCTAAGGCTGCCATGGCATCGGTCAAAGACAACTGGCGCCCGGC
>CALCBL010000489.1 GCA_937897495.1 uncultured Burkholderiales bacterium | reverse complement strand
TTAAGCATGAGTTTGGAGCGTTTTCTAAAAATGCGTGAAGGACAAGGCGCATGAATTTTTTTGAGGGCACCGACATTTGGACTTTGGCTGTGATCGCGGGTTTGACGGGCGTGACCCTTCTCACGCGCACTTTCTTTTTCTTTTCAAGCGAAGAATGGGCCTTGCCCGACTGGGCACAGCGCGGTTTGCAATATGCACCCATTGCGGCCATGGCAGCGGTGGTCTTGCCTGAAGTTCTGATGCAGCAGGGCCAGTTTTTGCACAACTGGATGGATGCCAGGTGGATGGGTGCCGCTGTGGGTGCTGCCGTTTATTTCTGGCGCCACAATGTGCTGCTGACCATTGTGGCGGGCATGTTGGCCTACTTGCCATTGCATTTGCTGTTGGGTTGGTAAGTGAGCGCACAGCTGGTAAGTTTCCGCAAGTTTGCAGGTCTAAAATTCTGCTTGTTTCCAAAAAGCCCTTATGTGCTTCTAGATCTTCCTCGTCATTCAAGAGAACTTTCATGAACGTCATTCGTTTTTCAGATTTGTGCCAACAAGGCAAAGTCAAAGGCCAGCGGGTTTTCATTCGCGCCGATTTGAATGTGCCGCAAAACGATGCCGGTGACATCACAGAAGACACGCGCATTCGCGCCTCTGTGCCCTGCATTCAAATGGCCCTAGATGCTGGCGCGGCCGTCATGGTGACGAGTCACTTGGGTCGCCCTACAGAAGGCGAATTCAAGCCGGAAGATTCGTTGGCACCGGTGGCCAAACGACTTGCAGAACTGCTAGGCCGTGATGTGTCTTTGAAAGCCAATTGGGTTGAAGGCGTTGAAGTGGCCCAAGGCCAAGTGGTCTTGCTTGAAAACTGCCGAGTGAACAAGGGTGAGAAAAAGAACAACCCCGAACTGGCTCAAAAAATGGCGGCCCTGTGCGACATTTTTGTGAACGATGCCTTTGGCACCGCGCACCGCGCAGAAGGCACCACCTATGGCATTGCTGAGTACGCCAAAGTGGCGTGCGCAGGCCCTTTGCTAGCTGCAGAAATTGACGCCATCACCAAGGCACTGGCGCGACCTGCGCGTCCCTTGGCCGCCATTGTGGGCGGCAGCAAAGTGTCTACCAAACTGACCATTTTGAAGAGCTTGGCCGACAAAGTGGATCAACTCATTGTGGGCGGCGGCATTGCCAATACCTTCATGTTGGCGGCTGGCTTGAACATTGGCAAAAGCTTGGCAGAGCATGACCTGCTGGCACAAGCCAAGGCGGTGATCGACATCATGAAAGCACGTGGCGCCGAAGTGCCCATTCCAACCGATGTGGTCACCGCCAAAAGTTTTTCAGCAGATGCCGTGGCCACTGTGAAGAAGGCCACACAGGTTGCCGATGACGATTTGATTTTGGACATTGGCCCAGAGACCGCAGCCAGACTGGCCACTCAATTGAAAGCGGCCGGCACCATTGTGTGGAACGGCCCTGTGGGGGTGTTTGAATTTGCCGCGTTTGAAAATGGCACACGCGTGATTGCACACGCCATTGCCGAATCAAAAGCCTTCAGCATTGCCG
>CALCBL010000488.1 GCA_937897495.1 uncultured Burkholderiales bacterium | reverse complement strand
TTGCGCTCATTGCACAACGTAAAGTCAATTCCTGACGGAAGAACTGGGGGAGTTAGGCTTGCCAGTTTTTGGGGCGGGCGGCTTTGATTGGACTTTGGCTTGCTTTGCCTTGGATGCACCCGTTGAAGCTTTCGCACCTTGGTTGGTGCCCGACTTCTTGCCTGTATTTTTACTTCCGCGGGAACTGGCCGTAGTTGGCACCAAGATGGCAATAGATTGCCCCGGTTTGAGTGCCACAGGCATCTTCAATTTATTCCAAGCGGCAATGTTCATGGGTGTGACGTCATGACGGCTTGCCAGCGTGGCCAAGGTGTCGCCTTTTTGAACTTTCACCATCATGCGGCGCAAAACAATTTCGGGCGCAAAAGAAATTTTGGCGTTGTCGGCTAGATGTTCAGTGACGTCAGCGTCGAGAGCGCCTTGTCTTGCAACCAACAAGGTGGAGCCTTGTTTGATTTGCATTCCGCTTGGAATTTGATTCACAGAGCGAAGTTCGGCTTCGGTCATTTTGACCAGTTTGCTGACCTCCGAAACCTTCATGGTCTTGGGCACAGACCAAGCGGTCCAAGAGGCCAATTGTTTTTGTGCATGCTCTTCGAGTCGGCGCTGGAACCGGTCAGCATTGTCCCAAGGCAGCAAAATTTCAGGTGTGCCTGCAGCCAAAATAACAGGTCGGCTCATGGAAGGATTTAAAGCTTTGAAATCTTCCATGCTGACACCTGAAAAATTGGCCGCCAATTTGACATCGATGTCACGTGTGATGCTGACAGATTTGAAATACGGGTGGTTCTGAATGAGTGGCAACCGCACGTTGAAATTTTGGGGCTGCGCAATGATGTTTTTAACGGCCTGCAACTTGGGCACGTAATAGCGTGTTTCGTTGGGCATTCTCAATTCGGAATAGCTCAGTCCTAAACCGGCTGCTTTGTTTTTGGCCAATGCGCGACCCACACTGCCTTCCCCCCAGTTATAGGCTGCCAAAGCCAAGTGCCAATCGCCAAACATGCCATGAAGTTTTTGTAAATAGTCAAGGGCAGCGCGGGTCGACTCAACCACGTCGCGTCGTTCATCCCTGAAAACGTTTTGTTTCAAATCGAAGTATTTGCCGGTGGCGGGCATAAATTGCCACATGCCAGCGGCTTTGGCCGAAGAGACCGCTTCAGGGTTAAAGGCCGACTCGATGAAGGGCAATAAGGCCAACTCTGTGGGCATGTTTCTGCGTTCAAGTTCTTCAACAATGTGAAACAAATACCTTCTTGAGCGCTCTGTCATTCTCACCATGTAGTCGGGACGCGCTGCGTACCAAACTTCGCGGTCTTTCACCAGATCATTTTCAAGATCGGGCATGGCAAAGCCTTGGCGAATGCGCACCCAAATATCCGCAGGGGGTTCAGTGACATCGTCGATTTTGGCTTTGACGATAGGTGCTTTAAGAGGCGCGAGCACTTGAGGAGACGTCGTAGCAGTGGGTGGTATCGCTGTGACTGTTGCAGTCGTAGAAGTAGAAGTAGAAGTAGAAGTAGAAGTAGAAGTAGAAGTAGAAGTAGAAG
>CALCBL010000487.1 GCA_937897495.1 uncultured Burkholderiales bacterium | reverse complement strand
TTCGGCGGGTGTATCTTTTTCAGTGCGGCCATACAATTGTTGGTAGCAAGTAGAAAAGCCATACTCCATTTTGTCCACCAGATTAGCCATTGGCGACACCATATCCACGGGTACCTCAACCTCGTATCCCTGTCCCACATAACGCATGGCCGCACTGACTTTGACACGACACTGGTCTGATGTCAGTCCGGAATGGGCCATCATCGCCAGCCCCTTCTTTTTCAAGCCTTCCACAAGCTCTTTCACTTTTGTTTCATCTAGCAGTGTCAATGTTGAAAATTGTGCTTTGACAAATTGGAATGACATGGGCGATGCCAAAAATCCAAATGCCGATGCAACGCCAGCACCGCGAGGAATGAGAACGTGCTGTATTTCCAGTTTCATGGCTACATGACAAGCGTGAACGGGTCCGGCTCCGCCAATGGGCACCATGGCGTAATTGGATGCTTTCAATCCCTTTTCCAATGCGTGAATGCTGGCTGCCTGGGCCATGGCTTCATTCACGGTTTCATGAATGCCAAATGCTGCATCCACTAAGGATAAAGACAAAGGCTGAGCTATCTGAGTTTCGATGGCACGGCTTGCAGCGGCCAGATCGAGTCGCATATCACCACCCAAAAATGAACCTGCATCCAAATATCCTAGGATCAGGTCTGCGTCTGTGACCGTCGGATCAACTCCACCCTGTCCATAACAGGCAGGACCAGGGACGGCGCTAGAACTGTCTGGTCCGACCTGAATCAAGCCCAATTGATTGACCCTGGAAATACTGCCGCCGCCTGAGCCAATCTCAATCTGGTCAATCGCCGGTACCTTTAGGGGTATGCCACTGCCTTTGCGAAAGCGCTGCAAGGGAGCCACCTCAAAATCGTTGATCACCTGCGACTCGGAGCCATTGATTAGGCATGCTTTGGCGGTCGTCCCTCCCATGTCAAAACACAGAACATCCCTCAAACCGGCCATTTTTCCGATCAGTGATGTGGCTTGCACGCCCCCGGCAGGCCCCGACTGAACCAATCGAATCGGATAAGCCATGGCGGTCGTGTAATGGACTGTTCCACCATCAGATTGCATGAGGTACAAATCGTTTTGAATCCCCATGCTTTTAAGCCCCTGAATCAGACCCGAAATATATTTTTCAAACAAGGGCTGAACATACGCATTGCACACCGCCGTGGCAGTGCGCTCATACTCTCCAATTTCAGGCATAACTTCACTGGAAATACAGATGGTCACGTTTGGTAGGAGCTTTTGTAAAATTTCCTTCGCCTTCAACTCATGCCCATCGTGCCTAAAGGAATGCAAAAAGCAAATAGCGACATCTTGGGCGCCGGCTTCCCGAATTTGCAGTGCGATCGGTTCAAGCGCCTCTAAGTCCAAGGGCACGATCACGGTACCATCAAATGCAACTCGTTCGTTGACTTCAAAACGAAGTGATCGTGGAACCAAGGGCTCAACTGGCGTTAAAAATAAATCATAGATGTCATAGCGCCATTCGCGCGCAATTTGCAGGACATCCCGAAAGCCCTGTGTGGTGAGCAATGCAGTCACAACACCTTTTCGCTCGATCAAGGCATTGGAGACCAAGGTGGTGCCATGAATGATGTTT
>CALCBL010000486.1 GCA_937897495.1 uncultured Burkholderiales bacterium | reverse complement strand
GGCACCAAGCCTGCATTCTGACTCGCTTTGAGAGCGAATAGCCCGTCAAAAATCCAACAAAAAACGGCAAGAAAAGCATGGCACGGCTCTTGCAATCGAACTCTTTGCAAAGAACTTTAATTCTTTGGGCTGTCGGATATCCGGCATTAAGAGTTTCGCGAAAGGGAGCACATCATGAACATGATCGACAACGCACTGGGCGTCCACGCCCAAGCCTTGGGACTGCGCAGCAAGCGCATGGAAGTGCTTGCGCGCAACATTGCCAATGCCGACACCCCTCACTTCAAAGCCAAAGACATTGATTTTCGTTCCGTGTTGAAACAGTCGCGTGAAGACGCACTGAACAGCACTCACAACTTGCACATGAAGATCGCCATGGAAGAAGACTCTGGCGGCGAGAAATACCGTGTGCCTTTCAATGCGTCATTTGACGGCAACACCGTTGAGATGAACGTTGAACAAGCCAAGTTTGGTCAAGTTGCAGCTGACTACCAAACCACATTGAACATTCTTGAAAACCGAGTCAGCGGTATTCGCAGAGCATTGCGTGGAGATTAATCAGCATGGCACTTGATCGCATCTTTAACATTGCCGGCTCTGCGATGAATGCGCAGACCACCCGCATGAACACCACGGCTTCTAACTTGGCCAACGCGGGCACCGTGACGGGCAAAGAGAACGAAGCCTTTCGCGCTAAGCGCACAGTGTTCAAAACCATTTTAGAAAGCCAACAAAAGTCGCATGAACAAGGCTTTGCTGGTGGCGTACGCATTGAGGGGATCACCGACGATCCATCCCCCATTCGAAAAATGTCAGAGCCAGCCAACCCCATGGCCGACAAAGATGGCTATGTGTACTTGGCCAACGTGAATGAGATGACCGAGATGGTTGAAATGATGGCGGCAGCCCGCTCCTATCAAAACAACGTGGAAGTGGTGAACACCACGCGTCAGATGTTGATGCGCACCATCGACATCATCAAAACTTAAAGCAACGAACTAAAGAACTGATCGGAACAACGCATCATGATGACCTTGGCAACCAACAACAGCTTGAACGCAGCAGCCGCTACGGCCAATGCGGGCAGCAAAATGAAGGCGCCTGCTGGCCTTAAAACAACGACCGATGCTGCCAACGAAGCGCTGATGGCCAAGTCCGGTACATCTGCAAGCATGGGCCAAAAAGATTTCCTCACGCTGTTCACCACCCAATTGAAATGTCAAGATCCATTGGATCCTGTGAAGAACGAAGCCTTCGTGGCACAGCTGGCTCAGTTCTCA
>CALCBL010000485.1 GCA_937897495.1 uncultured Burkholderiales bacterium | reverse complement strand
CAGCATTCAATCGGATGGCGATTTGATGTTTGCACCAGGCGTGCTTTGGACCGCCGCTAAGCACAAAATTCTATTGCTTTCCGTGATGCACAACAACCGGGGCTACCACCAAGAGGTGATGCATCTCCAACGCCTGGCCAACTTCCGCAACCGAAAAGTCAACTTGGATGGCGACATGGGCCCCGTGGGCACCAGCATTGAAAACCCTGATATCCAGTATCACGAACTGGCCAAGTCTATGGGTTGGTGGGCCAAGGGCCCCATCAAAGATCCTGCCCAATTGGCTTCAGCCTTGAAAGAAGCCGTGGCGGTGGTGAAATCTGGCCATCCTGCGTTGTTAAACGTATGGACTCAACCTCGTTGATGAAGGAGACTCACATGAAAAATAACTCAAGGATTTCCAAATTCAAGGGTGCCGTTTTGCTTGCGATCACGGCCTCTTTGTCTTCCTATGTCATGGCCCAAACAGCGCCATCATCCGCTGATCAAGGCAAACAAGCCTATGTCATAAATGGGTGTTGGGGTTGTCATGGCTTTGTGGGGCAGGGCGGCATTGCCGGACCTAAACTCGCGCCCGATCCCAAACCGATTGAATACATTGATGCATTTGTGAGAAACACCCGAGGTACGATGCCACCCTACAGCGAGAAGATTTTGTCCAAAAAAGACTTGGCCGACATTTATACCTATTTGAAGTCAATCCCTAAGGGCCCAGACTACAAGTCCATTCCATTGCTAAATTAACTCAAATCGAAGTACAAACCCATGCAGCAAGACATCTTGATCAACTGGTCTCCCCAAGAAACCCGCGTTGCGGTGGTGGAGCAGGGCGCTGTTCAAGAGCTGCATGTCGAGCGTTCTTTAGAGCGCGGCTTGGTCAGCAACATTTACCTTGGCAAAGTGGCCCGTGTGTTGCCTGGCATGCAGTCGGCCTTCATTGACATCGGCCTTGAGCGAGCGGCTTTTTTGCATGTGGCAGATGTCTGGCAACGCCAACCTGAGGGCGAGCCACCCCAAGCCGCACGCAGCAGTCAGCCCTTGGTTCCCATTGAGAAGCAAGTTTTTGAAGGCCAAGCCTTGATGGTGCAAGTGGTCAAGGATCCGATTGGTACCAAAGGTGCTAGGCTTTCAACACAAATTAGCATTGCAGGCAGACATTTGGTCTTTTTGCCACAAGACGACCACATTGGTGTGTCTCAAAAAATTCCATCAGACCAGCGTGACGCTTTAAGAGCGCGTTTACAAACCTTGGTGGGCGCACAGGGCGGCGGTTTCATCCTGCGAACCAATGCCGAAGATTCCAGCGATGCAGAGTTAGGAGAAGACATTGCTTACCTTCGCAAAACTTGGGCGCGAATCAAAGATGCCTCTGTCAAGCTTCCGGTGCAGTCATTGCTTCACCAAGACCTGACGCTTTTGCAAAGAGTTTTGCGAGATCTTGTCGGCGAAGGCACACAGACCATTCGCCTTGACTCCAAAGAACAATTTGAACATTTGTCCGCGTTTGCCAAAGAGTTCATGCCGGCTTCAGCAACTCGGCTTCAACTTTACAAAGGTGAACGTCCTATTTTTGATTTGTATTCAATCGACGAGGAAGTGGCCAAGGCATTAGGACGCCGCGTTGAATTGAAGTCGGGTGGCTACCTCATCATTGATCAAACAGAAGCCCTGACCACCGTGGATGTGAATACAG
>CALCBL010000484.1 GCA_937897495.1 uncultured Burkholderiales bacterium | reverse complement strand
ACGCCATCGCACAAACAGTGAAGGGCCAATTGCTGAACCTCGCGAATGCGCGCCGCTCGATCGTGCGGAATGCCCACATGCACATCTGTTTCGCGCAGGGCTTTGGCGACAGAACCACCCCCCTTGCCGGTCAGGGCAATGACGGTCATGTCACGTTCGTGCGCAGCATGCAAAGCACGCATCAAACCCTCTTCTTCGCCTGTGGAAGTGAGCAACAGCAGCACATCGCCGGCTTGGCCTAAAGCGCGCACCTGCCTGGCCAAACTGGCGTAGGCAGGATCGCCTAGACCCTCGTGGCGCAAGGCGATGGCGGCCAGCTCGGGTCGCTCGCGCTCAAAGCCACCCACAAACAAACTGGCGAAATACTGTGCCAATGCAGCCGCACTGCCTTCACCGCAAACCAACACTTTGCCACCACTGGTGACACAAGCCATGAGCGCCTGCACGCCCGCATCCAAGGGCTTGGCCAAGGTTTCGGCCGCTTGGTATTGCAAATCGGCGCTGTCGATGAAGTGTTGTTGAATGCGCAGGTCTAACATGAACAGGATGATACTCGCAGCCGATTCAAAGCGGCCACGGCGGCCCTTAAGAAACCGCATCAAAAGCCGCCTTGACCCAAATCATGCCATGGGGCTCCCAAGCGATGACGTCAAAACGCGCTGGCGGGAGGTGTCGCCAGCGCATTAAGAAATAACGTGCAGCAAAAACAAGGCGCCGCTGTTTGACGGCCCCCACACTGCCCAAAGCACCGCCAAACTGACCCAAGGCACGCTTTCGAACCTCGACAAACACCACCGTGCTGTCGGATTCTTGCAAAATGAGGTCAATTTCACCACCACCCCGTCCGGGCGTTCGATAATTGCGCTGCAACAAACGCAAACCTTGTTGTTGCAAAAAGATCAGCGCGGCATCTTCCGCAGCATCGCCACTTTGCTTACTTGTCCGATTGAGGAACACCATTGAATTTGCCTTCTGAAAAATCTGAAGCCATGCCAAGCATTGCAAATGAAACTGCTGCGGGTGCTGGTGGCTTGGCCTCGACTTACAACAAGGCATTTCAAGCGGCCCGTGAAGCTGTAGGCCCGCAAAATCACCCGGTCAGCACACTGTATGTGGTGGCCACGCCCATTGGCAATCTGGCCGACATCACTTTGCGTGCTTTGTATGTGATTGAAAGGGCCAACACCCTGGCCTGTGAAGACACGCGTCACACCCAACAACTTTTGCGCGCCTATGGCTTGGACAGAAACAATTCGCAATTGTTGGCGGTCCATCAACACAACGAAGCAGAGGCCGCCGCTCAAGTGATTGCACGCTTGGCACAAGGCGAACGCGTGGCCTATGTGAGTGACGCTGGCACGCCAGCCATCAGCGACCCTGGTGCAAGGCTGGTTGCTGCGGTGGCCGCCGCAGGTTATCGCGTCATGCCCTTGCCAGGTGCTAGCAGTGTGACCACGCTGCTTAGCGCTGCAGGCGTCGTGGGCGAAGGCGGCTTTGTTTTCTCAGGTTTTCTTTCTTCCAAAGCCTCGGAAAGACAACGCGCCATTGAAACGCTGAGCGGTGAGCCACGTGCTGTGGTGTTGCTTGAAGCGCCGCATCGCATTGAGGCCTTGGCGCAGGCTCTTTCTATGTTGGGTAGCCGATTGATCACGGTGGGCCGTGAGTTAACCAAACAATTTGAAACCGTGCACACCGTTGAAGCGCAAAAATTACCGGCGTGGTTTGCAGAAAAAGCCGATAACTTGCGGGGTGAATTTGCGTTGGTCATTCATGCCTTGGATAAACCCAAAGCAGAAAATGATGCGGCCTTAGATGCCAACACTTTGCGGACTTTGAAATTGCTGCTGGCCGAGCTGCCTTTGAAGACCGCCGTCAAAATGACCAGCGACATCACGGGTGTCTCTAAGAATCTGGTTTATGACACAGCGCTGAGCTTGAAGAAAGGTCTGGACTAGCGTTTGCGCAAACCCAGCCACATCACGGTGCCCACCACCAAAAAGGCTCCCACCAGTTGAATGGGTGCAATGGCTTGATCGAGCAAAGCCCAAGCCAAGACCAAGGCAAACACGGGCTCTACGTTCATGATGGCCGAGTTGCCCACTACGCCCAACTTGGGCAAGACCGTGAACAAAATGGTGAAGGCCGTGCCATACAAAAACGACAGCATGCCAAGCCCCCACCAACCCGCAGGTGCTTGCGGCAAATGAAA
>CALCBL010000483.1 GCA_937897495.1 uncultured Burkholderiales bacterium | reverse complement strand
TCTGTACAAGTTTGCACCGTCACACAACCGCCGGCATCTGCCAGTTTGGTAATAACCACATCACCGTTGGCGCTGACCTCTGCCAAGGGATAGCCCAGCTGAGCCAAGTTGGGCACATCTTTGTAACCAGGATCGGCAAAATAGCCTCCCGTAATTTGAGCCGCACACTCCAGCAAATGTCCCACCATCACCCCTTTGCCCAGCAGCGGCCAATCATCGGCACGCCATTGAAAATGGTGCATGAGGGGCGCTAAAAATAAAGCGGGGTCGGCCACACGGCCACTGATGATGACGTGCGCATCGGATTGCAAAGCTGGCAAGAGAGCCTCTGCGCCCAGATAGGCATTGGCCGACACCAACAAGGCTTGAATGTCCGACACAGTGTGAGTGCTGTCCATCAGTGGCTCTGAGAGATATTGCGTTTGCAAAATAGCAAGCACATCGTCCCCCAACACCACAGCCACCTTCAGCTGATGAAGCCCCAGCGCTTTGGCAACTGCCAACACTTCTTTGCCTGCCTGCAACGGATTGGCAGCTCCCATGTTGGTAATGATGCGCGTGCCATGCGCCATACAAGCTGGCAACACAGCTTTCATTCGCGCCGAGAGCAAGGGGTCAAAACCTCGCATGGGGTTTTGAATTTTTTCTAACTGTGCCAGCGCAATGGTTCGCTCGGCCAAACACTCAAAGACCAAATAATCGAGTTGACCCTTTTCTGCCAGTGCAACGGCAGGCGGAATGCGGTCGCCCGCATACCCTGCACCCGCACCTATTCGCAGCGCTTTTAGAGCCATGGCTTAAGAGTCAGCTTGAACCTTGGCATCCTTCACAACCTTGGCCCACTTTTGCGTTTCATTGCGAATGAACTCGGCAAAGCGCTCAGGCGAACCGCCGCCGTCTTCTGCACCATATTGCTCAAACTTTTCAATCACATCGGGCATGGCCATGACTTTGTTCATGTCTTCATTGATGCGTTTTACAAAGGATGGATTCATGCGGCCAGGGCCCACCAAGCCGTACCAGGTGGTGGCGTCAAATCCTGGAAAGCCTTGCTCGTCCATGGTGGGCACATTGGGGTGGCCTTTGGCGCGTTTGGTGCGCGTCTGTGCCAGTGCAATGGCTTTGCCACCTTTGACATGCGGCGTGGCAGATGTCATGGTTTCAAAACAATATTGAACTTGCCCACCGATCAAGTCTGTGAGCGCAGGGCCTGATCCTTTGTAGGGCACATGCAATGCATCAATGCCTGCGCGCAGCTTGAACATTTCCAAAGCCAAGTGTTGTGCCGAACCACCGCCCGCAGATGCAAAACTGATGCGGCCAGGATTTTGTTTGCACAAGGCGATCAAATCTTTCACATTTTTTGCCGGCTGTGATTCATTGCAAATAAGCAAGTTGGGGGTGACGCCGACCAAACCAATGGGCGAGAA
>CALCBL010000482.1 GCA_937897495.1 uncultured Burkholderiales bacterium | reverse complement strand
GCAACTTTGGCTGCAACTTTCACGGGCGCTTTGGCAACTGGCTTTGGCGCAGATTTGGCAACGGGCTTGGCAGCTGGCTTTGCCTTTGACATCGGCTTCGCAGGTGCTTTGCTGACGGGTTTCGTGACCGGTTTAATGACAGGTTTGGAGGCCGCTTTGGCAACAGGTTTGGCTACAGGTTTAGAGGCCGGCTTAGGCGCTGCTTTTTTCTCAACAGGTTTAGCTTTGACAACGGCTTTCGTGACAGTGGTTTTGACCGCTTTGGCAGGCGCTGGTTTGCCCTGCTTCTTTCCAGGTGCGGCCGGTTTGGCTTTGGCTGCGGTTTTCACTTTAGCTGGCGTACTGGTTTTTTTCACTGCGGTTTTTGAGCTCGTTTTATGGGGCTTTTTCACGTACTGTCTCCTAGCCGTGGCGGCTTACGCATCCTTGAGGGACACCAGCCATTTGCAAATGAATTGTGGTCATCGGCTCATTTGCGTCAAAACCCATATTTTCGACCTTCTGGGCGCATCGGGGCTCCAATTAAGGGACCCCGTCAGGGCGCAGATTGTAGCGACTGAACAGCCTTAAAACGCTTTCTGGAAAACTAAACCAAACATTGCTCCAAACCTTGCAACAAAATGTCTTTGGGCAAGTCGATGCCAATGAACACCATTTTGCTAACTTTGACCTCATTTTCAGCCCAAACAGGACCCAAATCACTTCCCATCAGCTGATGGACGCCCTGGAAAATGACTTTTCTTTCGGTGCCATTCATGTTCAACACGCCTTTGTAACGAAGCATGCGAGGCCCATACACATTCACAATGGCTCCCAAAAAGTCCTCCAATTTGGCCGGATCGAAGGGCTTTTCTGATTTGAATACAAAACTCTTCACATCATCGTCAAAGTGATGGTGATGACCATGCCCCTCGCCTTGGTGCGAAGGGTGATCGCAATTCTCGCCATGCGCGTGATCATGGTGATCGTGCGCCTTCTCATGCCCATGATCATGCGCGTGGTCATGCTCGTCATGGCCGCAATGCTCATCGTGCACATGCGGCGCCTCTTCTTTCAAAAAGTCAGGGTCAATGTCCAACTTGGCATTCAAATTGAAACCGCGCAAATCAAACACCTCGGCCAAAGACACCTCGCCAAAGTGCACCACCTTTTGCGGTGCCCGGGGATTCATGTGCGTCAAACGGTGCTGCAAAGCTTCCAACTCAGGCTTTGACACCAAATCGGCCTTGCTGATGAAAATCTGATCCGCAAAACCCACTTGCCTGCGCGCTTCTTGTCGATCATTGAGCTGCTGAGCCGCATGTTTGGCATCCACCAGCGTCAAAATCGAATCAAGCAAAAAGCTCTCGGCAATTTCATCGTCCATGAAAAACGTTTGCGCCACAGGCCCCGGATCGGCCAAGCCAGTGGTTTCAATCACCACCCGATCAAAGTTCAACTCCCCCTTGCGCTTTTGCTCGGCCAAAGATTGAAGCGTGGTCCGCAAATCTTCCCGAATGGTGCAGCAAATACAGCCATTGCTCATCTGAATAATTTGCTCATTGGTGTCCGACACCAAAATGTCGCTGTCAATATTCTCCTCACCAAACTCATTCTCAATAATGGCAATCTTCTGACCATGCGCCTCCGTCAGCACACGCTTAAGCAAGGTGGTTTTACCGGAACCCAAAAACCCAGTCAGGATGGTTGCAGGAATCAAAGCCATGGAAATACTCCAAAAAGATAGGTGAAGCAAAAATCAAAACAGGAACGAAGTGTATCCATCTACCCAATCACTTCCCAGGGTGAGGATGTATTGGGCAGGCAACGATTTCTGGTACTCCAGTATGAGGCGCCTGCCCAATGCATCCTCGCCCTGCGAGCAAAAAAGAGCTCAAAGCTTTCGAACCACCACCAACCCCTTCAAATATTCCCCTTCCGGAAAATAAACAGTCATAGGATGATCAGGCGCCCCTTGTAACCTCTCACTGATATACCCATCCACCCCCGCATCCGTCCCCGCCGAAGCCACAATCTTGTGAAACAAATCAGCACTGATCCCACCAGAACAAGAATAAGTAAACAACTCCCCACCCGGCGCCAACAACTTAAAAGCCAAGCGATTGATGTCCTTGTAAGCCCGCGCAGCTCGCTCAGCATGCGCCGCAGTAGGCGCAAACTTAGGCGGGTCCAACACAATGGCATCAAACTGCCGCCCCTGCTCAATGAATGCACGCAGCGAAGCATTCACATCGGCATCCATGAAAGTCGTGCATGACACATCAAACCCATTGAGCAATACATTGGCCTTCGCTTTCTCAAGCGCAGGCCCCGACGAATCAATCGACGTCACATGCGCAGCACCACCCGCCAACGCCGCCACCGTAAAGCCACCGGTATAGCAATAACAATTGAGCACATTTTGAAACTTCCGAAACAGCGTGTGCTGGAAAAAACGGAAACGACTGTCGCGCTGGTCCAAATAAAAACCTGTTTTATGACCTTCAGCAATGTTGAGTGACAGCTGCCAGCCATGCTCTTGCAACACGATCTCTGTTGCCCCCTCACCTCGAAGCCAACCTGTAACTTCTGGCAAACCTTCAAGAGCACGAACATTGGCGTCAGAGCGCTCATAGAGTTTGCTAAGGCCAGTGGCTTCAAGCAAAGCATCGGCCATCACATCTTTAAAACGCTCAGTACCGCACGATGTAAATTGCGCCACCAAGGTATTGTCATAACGGTCCACCACC
>CALCBL010000481.1 GCA_937897495.1 uncultured Burkholderiales bacterium | reverse complement strand
AAACTGGCTTCGCTGTGGTCTAGAACGTACCGAACTGTCTCTCCTAACTCGGTTGGAAAAATAGCCACCGTGGTACAGCCTGACATCCAAATGGCCAGTTCAGCCATGATGAAGTGTGCGCAGTTTTTGGAAAGAATGGCCACGCGAGCACCTGGCGCAAGATTTTGTGCTTTGAGATAAGCCGCCATGGATCGCGCTTGCTTGAGGGTTTCGCGCCATGTGTAATCAATGACCTGACCATTGCCAACAGGCTGAGTCATGTACACAAAATCTGGCCGATTTTTTTCATGGGCCAGAACATTCTCAAGAATTAATGCAGGTTTTGACATGCCAAACTTTCGTGGGTTGAAATTTATCCTTGAATAGAAAAATCTCAAGGATCAAGCGATGATTTAAAGCGATGATGAATTGTGAAGAGAATTGAAGCTATTCCCAGTCCTCTTCGAGACTCATTCCCTAGGAATTTCCCTGATAAGGCCCTCCCAAGTTCAATGGATAAAAGAGCGCAAACTCTTTCCATTCCAAGCAAAGCCTTGGTATGCTGAGCCTCTTCAAGCATTCACACTCACTTCACCATGGCAACAGCTTCTAACATCAAGAAAAATCAGGTGTCGCTTCCCCTGCCCGCCTTTGATCGTTTCTACAAACATCACGAACTGACAGAACTGCTGCAAGCTTTTGCCGCGGCTCGACCTGAATTGGTAGAGCTTCGGGAGTTAGGCACAAGCCATGAAAATCGCCCCATTTGGGTGCTTGTTCTCACGCGCAAGTCAACCGGTGCAGACACAGACAAACCCGCATTTTGGGTGGACGGCAATATTCACGCAGCCGAGCTCACCGCCAGCACGGCTTGCCTGTACTGGTTGCACCATCTTTTAAGCAAAGACGGTGAAGACGCTGGCGTCACAGAATTGCTCAACACGCGTGTCATTTACTTGGTGCCCCGTTTGAATCCAGATGGCGCAGAACTGGCCTTGGCAGACAAACCTAGGCACATTCGATCTTCTACTCGGCCCTACCCATGGGACGAGCCCCACGTTGAAGGCCTGACCATTGAAGACATGGATGGCGACGGTCGCATTTTGATGATGCGAATTCCAGATCCCCATGGCGGTTGGAAAGCCAACCCAGATGAGCCTAGGCTGCTAACGCCTCGCTTACCTGGCGAATTTGGCGGCAAGTATTACCGTGTCATGCCCGAAGGCAGTTTGCAACACTATGACGGCGTCAACATCAAACCCAATCGCGATATTGAAGGTCTGGATTTGAACCGCAACTTCCCTGCCTTCTGGCGTCAAGAGCATGAGCAAGTAGGCGCCGGTCCTTACCCCACCAGCGAGCCCGAAGTGCGGGCCATGGTGGACTTCATTGCCAAGCATCCCAACATTGGCGCGGCCGTCAGCTTTCACACACATTCAGGTGTCATTTTGCGCCCTATGGGCACCCAAAGCGACTCCGATATGACGCCCGAAGATTTGTGGATCATCAAGCGCATGTCCGACATTGGTAGCAAGCTGACGGGTTATCCGGCCGTCAGTATTTTTCACGACTTTAAGTACCACCCCAAAGAAGTCATCACGGGTTCGCAAGACTGGGTGTATGAACACTTGGGCGCGTTGTTCTGGACCGTTGAAATTTGGGCGCCCAACAAAGAAGCCGGCATCACCGATTACGATTGGATCCACTGGTACCGCGACCATCCGCCCGAAGACGATATCAAACTGCTCAAGTGGAGTGACGAGGTCTGTGGTGGGCAAGCGCACGTAGATTGGTACCCTTACCAACACCCAGAATTAGGTGCGATTGAACTAGGCGGCTGGGATCGTATGAATTTCTGGCGCAATCCACCCGCCCATTTGCGTGAACGCGAAGCGGCACGTTTTCCTGCTTGGCTAGACCAAATTGCATTGACGCTGCCCAAGCTCGAACTGCTTCATGCCAAAGCTGAAAATTTAGGCAATGGCCAATGGCGCGTTCAAATGGCTGTGGCCAATGCTGGCTACCTGCCTAGCTATGTCACAAAACGCGCCCTTGAACGAAAGACAGCACGTCCTTGCATTTTCGAAATTGAATTGCCTGCAGGTGCACACCTTCGAATGGGCAAGCCCCGCATGGAAGGTCCCCAGTTGGAAGGTCATGCAGCCACCCATTCCCTACAAGCCTTCTTGCCCAGCAAAACGATTACGGGCGATCGGGCCTTGAACGAATGGATTGTGGAAGCACCCGTTGGTACTGTCCTTAATTTGACAGCGCATGCCGCAAGGGCTGGTACTGTCAGAACCTCACTGACCTTGAAATAACTTATTTCAAACCGAGCAAACGCACT
>CALCBL010000480.1 GCA_937897495.1 uncultured Burkholderiales bacterium | reverse complement strand
AAAAGGCGGGTGCAGGCTGGTACGACTACCAAGCCGGTAAGCGCGACGCCATTCCAAGCGCATTGGTGGTTGAAATGATTGAAAAACATCGTGCTGCAGAAGGTATTGCCACACGCAAGATTTCTGACGAAGAAATTGTGCAGCGCTTGGTGTTCGCTTTGGTGAACGAAGCAGCGCACATTTTGGAAGAGGGTATTGCTGGCAAGGCCAGCGACATCGACATGGTTTACCTCACGGGTTATGGCTTCCCCATTTTCCGCGGTGGTCCCATGTTGTATGCAGACCAAGTGGGCCTGTTCAATGTGGCCGAAGCCATGAAGCGCTTTGCCAAAAACCCACACGACGATGCCGCTTTCTGGCAACCCGCTCCGCTGCTAGCCCGCTTGGTGGCTGACGGCAAAACATTCAACTGATCAGAGGTAATTAAAATGTCCAACGCCGTCATTGTTTCGACCGCTCGCACGCCTCTTGCCAAAAGCTGGAAGGGCGCATTCAACATGACCCATGGTGCCACTTTGGGTGGCCATGCGGTACAGCACGCTGTTCAACGCGCAGGCATTGACGCCGCAGAAGTTGAAGACGTCATCATGGGTTGCGCCACACCTGAAGGTGCTACGGGCGCCAATATCGCCCGTCAAATTGCACTGAAAGCAGGGATGCCAATTTCTGTTTCCGGCATGACCGTCAATCGTTTTTGCTCATCCGGTTTGCAGACCATCGCTTTGGCTGCGCAGCGCATCATTGCGGGTGAAGGTCAGGTGTATGTGGCAGGTGGTGTAGAAAGCATTTCTTGCGTTCAACAAGAAGCCAATCAGCACATGTTGCAAGATTTGGCGCTGGCCAAAATGAAGCCCGAAATTTACTGGAACATGTTGCAAACCGCCGAGCAAGTTGCCAAGCGTTACAAAATTTCCCGTGATCGCATGGACGAATACGGTGCTGGCAGCCAGCAAAAAGCATGCGCTGCCCAAACTGCTGGTTTGTTCAATGACGAAATTGCACCCATCACTGTGTCGGCTGGTGTCATCGATAAAGTCATGGGCCTCATGACCAAGCAAGTCAGCGTTAGCGTCGACGAAGGTTTGCGTGAAGGCACCACCATCGAAGCTATTTCTGGCTTGCGTTCTGCACTGCCAGGTGGTTTGATCTCTGCGGGCAATGCCAGTCAGTTCTCTGACGGCGCAGGTGCTTGCGTCTTGATGGACGAAAAGTTGGCAGAGCAGCGTGGCTTAAAACCCATTGGCCGTTTCTTAGGCTTTGCGGTTGCAGGTTGCGAACCCGATGAAATGGGCATTGGCCCTGTGTATGCAGTGCCAAAAGCATTGGCTCGCTTGGGACTGAAGGTTTCCGACATTGACTTGTGGGAGCTGAACGAAGCATTCGCAGTTCAAGTCTTGTATTGCCGTGACACCTTGGGCATTCCACCCGATCGCCTTAACGTCAATGGCGGCGCTATTGCGGTGGGGCACCCCTATGGCGTCAGCGGCCAGCGTTTAACCGGGCATGCATTGATTGAAGGCAAGCGCCGCGGCGCCAAGCGTGTCGCTGTCACCATGTGCATTGGCGGCGGCATGGGTGCTTGCGGCATTTTCGAAGTACTCTGAACTTAAACTTCATTGACAACGGGCGTCCCGCTAATCATGCAGGTCGCCCGTTTTAATTGGGACATCCACTGACATGAGCCTTCGGTCAACTTTAGATTTTTTGCTGTACGAATGGTTGGACGTATCAAACCTGCAGCAACGCGAACGATTCTCCGATCACAGTCGAGAAACTTTTGATGCCGTTCTTGACACCTGCGAGCGCATCGCCAAAGAAAAATACGCGCCCTTCAATCGTTTGGTAGACACCGAAGAACCGCGCTTCGATGGTGAGAAAGTCATTCTTCCTCAAGCCACGCACGATGCTCAAAAAGCCTATGCAGAGTCGGGCATGCTCAGTGCATCTCAAGATTACGACATTGGCGGCATGCAGTTGCCTTATACGGTAGAGGCTGCAGCCAATTCATTTTTTGGCATGGCCTCGGTCAGTATGGGCTCTGGCCTGTTAACGGTTGGCAATGCCAATTTGCTCATGGCGCATGGGTCTGAACTGCAGCGCCAAGTGTTTGCATTGAATGAGTTTTCTGGCAGGTGGTCTGGCACCATGTGCTTGTCTGAACCTCAAGCGGGTTCGTCACTCAGTGATGTCATGACCCGAGCTACACCAGACGGTGATGCCTTCGCTTCTGACCCCTTGGGTGCACGCTATCGGCTCAAAGGAAACAAAATGTGGATCTCTGCCGGAGACCACGAGCTGACTGAAAACATCATTCATTTGGTTTTGGCCAAGATTCCTGATGCCGATGGCAAATTAATTCCTGGCGTTCGCGGTATTTCTCTTTTCATTGTGCCGAAAAAATTGGTCAACGAAAAAGCAGAACTGACAGGCGTTCGAAACGATGTTGCATTGGCTGGCTTGAATCACAAGTGTGGATGGCGCGGCACGACCAACACCTTGCTCAATTTTGGTGAAGGTAAGTTCAAAGTTCAAACTGACAACACAGCCGGTGATGGCAGTGGGGCCGTGGGCTATTTGGTGGGCGAGCCAGGACGTGGTTTGAGTTACATGTTCCACATGATGAACGAAGCACGCATTGGCGTTGGCATGGCCGCCACCATGTTGGGCATGGCCGGCTACGAAGCCAGTTTGGAATATGCCAAAAATCGACCCCAAGGCCGTCCTGTAGCGGGTGGTTCACAAAAAGTTGTCAAAGATGCCGCACAGGCCCAGGTTCGGATCATTGAGCATGCTGACATCAAGCGCATGTTGTTGGCTCAAAAGTCCTACAGCGAAGGTGCCTTAGCGCTTGAGTTGTATTGCGCTAAATTGGTAGACGAACAACACACAGCAGACGCTATTGCAGCCGACGAAGCAAGGCTGTTGTTGGAAGTGTTAACACCCATCGCCAAGAGTTGGCCCAGCGAATGGTGTCTTGAAGCCAATAGCCTGGCCATTCAAATTCATGGTGGCTATGGCTACACCCGTGACTTTCCCGTTGAGCAGTATTGGCGCGACAACCGATTGAACATGATTCATGAAGGCACACATGGCATTCAGGGCATGGACTTGCTGGGGCGCAAAGTTTTAATGGAAGAGGGCAGAGGCGTGCATCTGCTTGGAGCTCGCATGCGAGAGACAGCCGACAAGGCCATGGCATTTGCAGATTTGGCAGCAGATGCGAAGGCACTGAATACAGCTTTGCAAAAAGTCATTGCTGCCACTCAAATGGCTTGGTCTTCAGGACAACCTCAGGAAGCACTGGCCAATGCTGTGCCGTACTTACAAGCGTTTGGACATCTTGTGTTGGCTTGGATTTGGCTAGATGTCAGTGCTTCTTGCAGAGGCGCTCAGACGCCTGCTCAAACGGGACGTCAGGCTGCTGCCAAGTTTTTCTACCATTACGAATTGCCCAAAATTGATGCATGGTTGCAAGTCGTCAGCAACCGCGACATGACCTGTGCCAATTTGGCAGAGGATGCTTTCTAATTTTCGAATTGACTTTTTACAAAGGACAGAACATGACACGCACCGTCAAACAACTATTCGACTTAACAGGTCAAACTGCACTGGTCACGGGTGGATCACGGGGTCTTGGGCTCCAGATGGCTCATGCCCTTGGTGAAGCCGGCGCAAGATTGATGTTGAGTTCGCGCAAGGCCTCTGACTTAGAAGAGGCAGTGGCCGAACTCAAAGCTGCAGGCATTGAGGCTGATTACATTGCCGCAGATTGTGGGCAAGAAGAAGACATTCGCCGCTTGGCCCGTGAAACAGTTCAAAAATTAGGCCGCGTTGACATTTTGCTGAACAACGCCGGCGCATCATGGGGTGCCGCAGCCGAAGTTCACCCGGTATCAGCTTGGGACAAAGTCATGAATTTGAACGTCCGTGGTTATTTCATTCTGGCCCAAGAGCTTGCCAACCTGTCCATGATTCCCAACCGACATGGCCGAATTTTGAACGTTGCGTCCATAGCCGGCTTGGCAGGCAACCCGCCCGAAATGCAAACCATTGCCTACAACACGTCCAAAGGTGCCGTGGTGAACTTTACCAAGGCCTTGGCCGGCGAGTGGGGTAAATACGGCATCACGGTCAACGCCATTTGCCCAGGCTTTTTTCCCAGCAAAATGACTTACGGCTTGCTCGAAAAATTGGGTGCAGAGAACATGGCCAGCCATGCACCTCTTCTGCGCTTGGGTGACGATGAAGACCTGAAGGGCCTCACGCTTTTGTATGCCAGCGCTGCCGGCAAACACATTACCGGCCAGTGGTTGGCCGTTGACGGTGGCGTGAGCGCCATCATTGGCGGTTAAGGTACTGAATGAGCATTCCATTTGGCGTCCACATCCCATTTGTGGCCAACCTCGGCTTCACACTTGAGAAGTTTGAAAACGGTCAATCTGAGTTGCATTTCAAACCTCGTGCCGAGCATCTCAACTCCTTTGACATCACGCATGGCGGCGCGGTCATGACACTGCTTGATGTTGTGATGGCTACCGCCGCACGCAGTGTTGAGCCTGACATGGGCGTGGTCACCATTGAGATGAAGACGAGTTTCATGCGGCCTGCCAAAATCAGCGAAGGTGAAAACTTGGTGGCCAAAGGATTGCTGCTGCTCAGAACCAAAACCATGATCTTCACCGAAGGCAAGGTCTATGACGCTGCCGGACAACTCTGTGCTCATGCCACAGGCACTTTCAAATATGTGAAGCGAACGCCTTCAATGTCATCCCCCATTTCAACCGATTAGAAAGAAACCAACATGCCTACCAATCACGCCATCGTTTTAGACAACCGCCCTGAAGCCGAAGTCTCAACTTCCAACTTCAAAATGATCACAGCAGAAACACCTGCCTTGCAAGAAGGTCAAGTGTTGGTTAAAAACCATTACCTCAGCCTTGACCCTTACATGCGTGGCCGTATGAATGCAGGCAAAAATTATGCACAACCTCAGCCTCTGGGTGAACCCATGATTGGCGGCACAGTGGGCGAAGTTGCTGAAAGTAAAAATGCAAAGTTCAAGGTGGGTCAAACAGTCCAGTGCATGGGCGGTTGGCAAGCTTACAGCCTGATCAATGCAGATGTGCCTGGTGCACTCAAGCATGTCAACGCTGAAAAAATCTCGATGAGCCATTACCTTGGCGCAGTGGGCATGCCCGGTGTCACGGCTTGGTATGGCCTGAACAAAATCATTCAAGCTAAGCCAGGTGCAACTGTGACTGTCAGTGCTGCTAGCGGTGCGGTGGGCAGTGCGTATGGTGCATTGGCCAAAGCGCGAGGTTTTCGAGTGGTGGGCATTGCCGGTGGCAAAGCCAAATGCGATTATGTTGTCAACGAATTAGGGTTTGACGCCTGCGTTGATTACAAAGCGCACACGGATTACATCTCCTTGTCAAAAGCATTGCGCGATGCATGTCCCAATGGCATCGACGGTCATTTCGAAAATGTCGGCGGCATGGTGTTAGATGCCGTCATGTTGCGTGCCAATGATTTTTCGCGCATTGCTGTGTGCGGCATGATTGCTGGCTACAACGGTGAGCCCCTGGCCATGACCAACCCCACCTTGATTTTGAAGAGCCGCATGACCATTGAGGGCTTCATTGTGAGTGAGCACATGGAAGTTTGGCCTGAAGCATTGGCCGAATTGGCTGAGCTCATTGCAAGCGGTAAGTTCAATCCGCGGCAAACCATTGCTCAAGGTTTAGCATCTGCTCCAGAAGCTTTCATGGGCTTGCTCAAAGGCCATAACTTTGGCAAGCAAGTGGTCAAGCTGATTTAACTTTGCGAGCCTTTTAAATAGGAATTGCCATGAGCCAACTGATCCTTCACCATTACCCGACATCGCCTTTTGCAGAAAAAATTCGTTTGATTTTTGGCTACAAGAAGTTGGCTTGGCAAAGTGTGATCATTCCAAGAATCATGCCTAAACCAGATCTCACGGCACTGACAGGCGGCTATCGCCGTACACCCGTGATGCAAATTGGCGCAGACATTTATTGCGATACGGCCTTGATCGCTGATGTGCTTGAAAAGATAGCACCCGCACCCAGTCTGTATCCATCGCCGGTCAATGGCGCATCTAGAATTGTGGCGCAATGGGCAGACAGCCAAGTTTTCGCTGCTGCCATGGCCTACAACTTTCAGCCAGCTGGCATTGCGGATGTGTTTGCGGGTGTGCCTGAAGAAGGCATTCAAGCCTTTGTGGCAGACCGCGCTGCCATGCGAGGGGGTGCTCCGCGCATGGCCATTGGAGAAGGTACAAGCACATACAAGAGTCAGTTACGCCGACTGTCTGACATGCTCACTGAGCATGCTTATTTGATGGGCAATGTGCCCAGCATTGCAGATTTTTCTGCTTACCATCCTATGTGGTTTACCTTAGAACGTGCGCCAAGTTTGTCTGGTATTTTGGATGCCACGCCTTTGCTGAAAGATTGGATGACCCGCATGAAAGCCATCGGTCATGGCGTTCATGAAAAGATGACATCTGAGCAAGCCTTAGAAGTGGCAAATCAAGCGACACCCCTTGATGTCACTCAAATGCCTTTTGTGAATGAGCATGGTATTGAACTTGGATCCGAAGTCACCATCACAGCGGACAGTTTTGGACTGGAACCTACACAAGGCGTTTTGGTAGCAGCCACCAAAACCAGACTCATTTTGCAACGCAAAGACAAACGCACTGGCACCGTCCATGTTCATTTCCCTCGCAATGGATTTATTTTGAAGAAGGTCAAATCATGATTCGCAATTTTGAAAATAAAACGGCTGTTTTAACTGGCGGCGGTTCTGGTTTTGGTTTGGAATGTGCACGCATTGCGGCCAGACTCAAAATGAATGTGGTCTTGGTTGATGTGCAACAAGACGCGCTCGACAAAGCCGAAGCCGAAATCAAAGCCTTGGGTGTCAAAGTGTTTGCCAAACGCGTTGACGTTTCCAATGCTGAGCAAATGGAAGCTTTGGCCAAAGACGTTGTTGCGCATTTTGGTGTGCCGCACTTTGTGTTCAACAATGCAGGTGTAGGCTCTGGCGGTTTGGTTTGGGAAAACACTGTGGCCGATTGGCAGTGGGTTTTGGGTGTCAATGTTTGGGGTGTGGTGCATGGCGTTCGCTTGTTCACGCCCATGATGTTGGAGGCAGCCAAAAAAGACCCGCATTACGAAGGTCATATCGTCAATACAGCCAGCATGGCCGGCTTGCTGACTGCGCCCAACATGGGCGTCTACAACGTCAGCAAACATGCCGTGGTGGCTTTGACTGAAACCTTGTACCAAGATTTGAAATTGGTCTCTGATCAGGTCAGTGCCAGCGTTTTGTGCCCTTACTTTGTGCCCACTGGCATCAGCCAGAGCCATCGCAACCGTCCTGCCGATTTACCCCATCAAAAGGCCACCAAGAGCCAATTGATTGGCCAAGCCATGAGCAACAAAGCTGTCAGCAGTGGCAAGGTTTCTGCAGCTCAGATGGCAGAAATGGTCTTTGAGGCCGTTGCCAACGATCAGTTCTACATTTACAGCCATCCACAGGCTTTGGGTAACGTCCAAACCCGAATGGAAGCCATTGTTCAGCAGCAAAATCCACCCAATCCATTTGCGGCCCGCCCCGATATTGGTGAAAAACTCAAGGCCGAACTGCGCGGTTAAAAAACCACCACCTGAGTGTGGCAAACTCGTTGGCTTCAATTAGAAATCAATAGAAATAGCCTTCGAGATGCAGAAAATATTGGGCCAGCTGGCCACTGAGATCAAAATTCGGCCTGAGCAGGTTCAGGCGGCTGTGAGTTTGCTCGATGGCGGTGCCACTGTGCCTTTCATTGCCCGTTACCGCAAAGAAGCCACTGGCGGCTTAGACGATATTCAGTTGCGTGAACTTGAATACCGCTTGGGCTATTTGCGCGAAATGCAAGAGCGACGGGCAAGCATTCTCAAAAGCATTGCCGAGCAAGGCAAGCTCACTCCCGATTTGCAATTGGCCATCGATCAAGCGGCTACCAAGCAAGACTTGGAAGATCTGTATTTGCCCTACAAGCCCAAGCGCAGAACCAAGGGCATGATTGCCAAAGAGGCTGGCATTGAGCCACTGGCTGACGCTTTGTGGGCCAATCCTTCACTCAATCCGCAAGACGAAGCGCAAGCTTTTTTGAAACCTGCGGATGCCATCGAAGGCGCAGACTTTTCGACAGTGGGTGCAGTGCTAGATGGCGTTCGAGATATTTTGTCGGAGCGCTGGGCAGAAGACGCATCCCTCATTCAAGCCTTGCGAGAGTGGCTTTGGAAGGAGGGCTTGTTCACCAGCCATCTGGCCTCAGGCAAAGATGAAAACCAAGCTGAAGTGGCCAAGTTCAGAGATTATTTTGCCTACAGCGAGCCCATTGGCCGTGTGCCGTCACACCGCGCATTGGCAGTGTTCAGGGGCCGCGCTTTAGAGCTCTTAGATGCCAAACTTAGCTTGCCTGAACCAGAAGCACTCAGCGCGTCTGCTGCGCCCCTAAGCGCAAGCGCCGCAGCCCAAGCTGCCAGTGCTTTGGCCGAAGGGCGCATTGCTTTGCACCTCAAATGGTCGCACCGTGCCAGGCTGTCTGACGACCTCATTCGCAAAACCGTTTTATGGACTTGGCGCGTCAAGCTAAGTTTGTCTTTAGAGCGTGATCTCTTTACGCGATTGCGCGAAGATGCAGAGAAGGTGGCGATCAAAGTCTTTGCAGACAATTTGCGAGATTTATTGCTTGCAGCACCTGCAGGGCCTCGTGTGGTTTTGGGGCTTGACCCTGGTATTCGCACAGGCGTGAAAGTGGCTGTGGTGGATGCCACTGGCAAACTGGTTGAAACTGCCACGGTTTACCCTCATGAGCCAAGGCGTGACTGGGACGGATCACTCCATACCTTGCTCAAACTGAGTCAAAAACATGGCGTCAATTTGATCGCCATTGGCAATGGCACGGCCAGTCGAGAAACCGATAAATTAGCGGCTGACCTCATCAAGCAATTGACTTCTCCTGACGGCCCTGAAATTCAGAAAGTGGTGGTGAGTGAGGCGGGCGCTTCTGTTTACTCAGCCAGTGAATTTGCCAGTCAAGAAATGCCCGATGTCGATGTGAGCTTGCGCGGCGCCGCCAGCATCGCAAGGCGCTTGCAAGATCCTTTGGCAGAGCTTGTCAAAATTGATCCTAAATCGATAGGTGTGGGCCAGTATCAACACGATGTCAATCAAACCGAATTGGCGCGCACTTTAGAAGCCGTGGTGGAAGACTGCGTGAATGCGGTGGGTGTCGATCTGAACACGGCCAGCGTGCCCTTGTTGTCTCGTGTTTCTGGCTTGTCGGGTGGTGTGGCCAAGTCAGTGGTGCGATGGCGTGAGGCCAATGGTGCCTTTAAGAATCGTCAAGACTTGTTGAAAGTGACCGGCCTTGGCGCTAAAACTTTTGAGCAAAGCGCTGGTTTTTTGCGCATCCGCGGCGGCAACAACCCACTCGACATGACGGGCGTTCACCCTGAGACTTATCCTGTGGTGGAGGCCATCATGGCCAAAGTGTCGCAGCCTGTAGAAAACGTCATGGGCAGGGCCGACATGCTCAAAACATTGCGCCCCGAATTGTTTGCCAACGAAAAGTTTGGTGTCATTACCGTCAAAGACATTCTGATTGAACTTGAAAAGCCTGGCCGCGACCCTCGGCCAGATTTCAAGGTGGCTAGGTTCAACGATGGCGTCGATGACATCCGTGACTTGAAGGAAGGCATGATTCTAGAGGGCACAGTCAGCAACGTGGCTGCCTTTGGTGCCTTTGTAGATTTGGGTGTTCACCAAGACGGCTTGGTTCATGTCAGCCAACTTAGCAACAAATTCATCACAGATGCGCGTGAAATCGTGAAGACCGGCGACATTGTGAAAGTCAAAGTGACCGAGGTGGATGTGGCACGCAAGCGCATTGGCCTGACCATGAAGCTGAACGATGCCGCACCTGCCAATGCGCAGCGCAACCGCGAAAATCGTTTTGAAGGGGGTCCTCGTCAGGGGCAACAAACCCATCGCTCACAAGGGCCTGCCCCAACGCCTAGTGCGGGGCAAAGTGCCATGGCTTCTGCATTTGCCAAACTCCAAAACAAGGCTTAAGGTGTGAAAGCCCTTTGCATTTACGCAGGCCCGAAAGCTAAGCTGCATCTGTCTCAGCATGGT
Source organism: uncultured Burkholderiales bacterium (assembly GCA_937897495.1). Lineage (GTDB taxonomy): Bacteria > Pseudomonadota > Gammaproteobacteria > Burkholderiales > Burkholderiaceae_C > Limnohabitans_A. Next base: position 7,556 of record CALCBL010000480.1, on the reverse strand, counting down.
TTGAGTGCTGCGGACATAGGCGTCATACCGGCTGCCGCAGGGGGGCCTAAAGGTTTAATTCTAGGGCCGCTCGATCGATTTATTTTCAACGACTGGTTGCCAACCAGTCAACAAACAGTCGATTTGGTGGGCGCTTCAATTGGTGCATGGCGCATGGCCACGGCTTGTATGCCAGACAGTCAAGCAGGGCTTCTCAGGCTTGAAAAAGATTACATTCACCAGCATTACGAATTGAGGCCAGGTGAAAAATTTCCAAGCGCCCAACAAGTAAGCGATTCATTTCGAGAGAACTTAGACGTGTTTTACGGCGGAAGCATTGAGTCATTGCTAAAGCATCCCCGCTATCGACTTCATGTGCTCACATCTCGCGGCAAAGGCTTGCTCAAGCGTGAGCACGCTGTGCTCAGTCCTCTGGGTTATGGCGCCGCATTTTTAAGCAATGTCATTCACCGCAAAGCCATGGGCGCTTGGCTTGAGCGAGTTGTATTTTCTTCGTCGGGTGCTTTGCCCTTTGGCACGCAGGACTATCCGACTCGCCACTTGTCATTGACGCCAGGCAATTTCATGGACGTGTTGCAAGCCAGCTGCGCCATTCCATTTGTATTGAAATCTGTGCACGACATTGAAGGCGCCCCGTCGGGCGCCTATTGGGATGGTGGCATCACGGATTACCACTTGCACCTCGATTGGAAAACCAGCGCATCAAGTGCCAAACAAAGTGGCCTTGTTTTGTACCCTCATTTTCAAAAATCTGTGGTGCCTGGTTGGCTGGACAAAAGATTGAAATGGCGTCACAAGGCCACGTCCTTTTTAGACAACACGGTGGTGTTGGCACCCAATCCAGATTGGGTGAAAACATTGCCCAACGGCAAGCTGCCTGATCGACAAGACTTTTCAACTTACGGCCAAGATTTGCAATCGCGTGTCAAAGTTTGGCAAGCCGCGGTGTCGGCCAGTGCGCAAATGGCGGATGAATTTGCAGCTTGGCTTGGTCAGCCGCAAATGTCAAAGGTTCAAGACCTCTGATTACATGGATGCCGCTAACATCTCTTTGTATTCTTCGGGAGTGGCTATGCGTGGATTGGTTTTGTGGCAATGATCGGCCATAGCGCCGTGGACGATGGCATCAAACATAGACGTTGTGACCCCCATGGCCGCCAGACCGGTTGGCAACCCCAATCTGGCACTCATGTCTTGAATGGCTTGCGGAATGTCAGATCCTGAGCTGAGTCCCATCACTTGCGCCATGCGGTTTAAACGATTTTCCTTTTGCACCGACTCAGCACTTGCGTTGAATTGAACCACCGCAGGCAAAAACATGGCGTTCAAAGTGCCATGGTGCAGTCTGGGGTTGACGCCGCCTAAGCTGTGGCTTAGGGAGTGAACGCACCCAAGGCCTTTTTGAAAAGCCATGGCGCCTTGCATAGAAGCACTCATGAGGTTCATTCGGGCTTCTTTGTCTTGGCCATTTTGAGTGGCGCGCTCAATGTGCGCCCATGCGCGTTGCAAGCCATCCAAGCCAATGCCATCGGCGGGCGGATTGAAGGGGGCCGCCATGAAGGTTTCCATGCAATGGGCGATGGCGTCCATGCCGGTGGCGGCAGTAAGCATGGGGGGCAATCCGAAAGTCAACTCAGGGTCGCAAATGGCTGCCTTGGGCACAATGAACCAAGAATGAAAGCCCAATTTGCGGCCATCGTCGACAATCAAAATGGCACCTCTGGCCACTTCACTGCCAGTGCCGCTGGTGGTTGGCACTGCGATGAGGGGCGCTACGCGGTCTGTGATTTTCAGTGAGCCGCCTTCGATGGTGGCGTAGGTTTTCAGCGGCCCCTCGTGGGAAACCGCAATGGACACGCATTTGGCGCAGTCGATGGAGGATCCACCGCCAACGGCAATCAAACCATCGCAGCCATGGGCCTTGTAAACCTCGGTGGCAGCCCGGACTGCCGCTTCTGTTGGGTTGGAGGGCGTTTGGTCAAACACGGCCACTTGCACACCTGGCAGCGCATCCAATGCCTTTTGCAAAACACCTGCAGCCTTGACGCCCTGGTCTGTCACGATGAGCGGCTTGTGAATACCGACCCGCTCGCACTCTTGCTTCAAAAGCTGAATGGCGCCGAAATCGATTTGAATTTGGGTGACGTAATTGATGAAGGCCATGGTGTTCTCTTGTGATGCGGTACGATTGAACTCAACTTTTTTATTTTACCCTTGTGAGACAGAAAGCCTAGCCATGAAACGAAGTGACTTCCGATTTTTTCACCGTCTGCGCGTGCGCTGGGCCGAAATCGACATGCAAAAAATTGTCTTCAATGGGCATTATTTATCCTACATCGACACGGCCGTTACAGCCTATTGGGGCCGAATCGCACTGCCTTACGAAACTGCTTTTAAATTGCTGGGCGGTGAGTTGTATGTGAAAAAAGCCACGCTTGAATACCACGCGTCTGCCGTCATGGACGACGATCTCAGCATCGGCATGAAATGCAGCAAGTTGGGCAACTCGTCCATGGTGTTTGAAGCGGGTATTTTTCGAGGTGACAAGTTGCTGGTCAGTGGCGAGTTAATTTATGTTTTTGCAGATCCTCAAACACAAACTTCTAAACCCATACCAGAAGCGCTGCGACATATCTTGCTCATTTATGAAGCTGGACAGTCTGTGGTTGATCTCAAAATGGGCTCATGGTCTGAATTGAAAACCATGGCCGCAGCTTTGCGGCATGAAGTTTTTGTGGACGAGCAAGAAGTTCCGGTTGAACTTGAGTTGGACGAACTCGACGATCACGCTTTGCACGCTGTGGTGCTGAACAAACTCGGCCAAGGCGTTGCCACAGGACGCCTGCTGCAACCTCAAGCCCATGTGGCTCAAATTGGCAGAATGGCTGTTTCAAAGCCTCTGAGGGGTGGCAATCTAGGTCGAATGCTTGTAGAAGCTTTCATTGAAGCTGCACGCCAAAGGGGTGATCATGAAGTCACCTTGCATGCACAGTGCAGCGCAGAAGCTTTTTACCGAAAACTGGGTTTCAAATCGCATGGCGACGTGTTTGACGACGCAGGCATCGATCACATTGAAATGTCGCTGAAGCTCAATTGAATGCGCTTAAAGGTCTTCTAGCAGGGGGTAGGGGAGTGACTTGAGCATCAGGCTAGGCCCACCTGCGTGGCCTAATTGAAGCGCATGCTCTGTGGCACTGAGTTGCAGTGATGCAATGCCCCACCACTCGGGCGTTTGACCTTCAAGGGGCTCGAACTTGCTTGCGCTCGAGATCATGCCGCAGGCTTGCTCTGAATCGTCAGAAGAGAAAATTTCTTGGCCGACCAACATGGGTGCCGTGCAGGAAACGATGAATGCTCTGCGTTTGAGAGTGCCGCGAAATTGACTTCTGGCAACGACTTCCTGGCCTGGGTAGCAGCCCTTCTTAAAGCTCACGCCGTCTACAGATTCATAGTTCAACATTTGCGGCACAAAAGCCTCGGCGGTTGCCGTTTGAACCATGCTGATACCTGACAGCACTTCTGCAAGCTGCCATGCTTCATCGGTGATGTTGGGGTAGAGCTGGTTCAAGAACGCGGCGCTAGATACTTCGCCTTTTAATCCGAGCCAAATAAACCGATGCAATTCAGTTCCGGCATTCAGGGCATTGTGTAATTTGACAAAGTAAGTTTCACCTTCTTTAGATGCCTGCCACGGCGCTGCTTCTTTCAAGGCTGGGCAGGCAAGCAGGGCGGTTTCGCCTAGCAGGCCGCGAATGTCGTAAAGCGCTGACGCATCGCTGATTTTCAACTTGGCACGCATCACAAACATCGACAAGCGCTTGACCATGGCTTGCAGCAAATCTTGGTGGCAGACCATGAGGTATTTTTCTTTGCTGATTTTCAGCACCACAAAACTGCCCAACAAGCGGCCTTTGGCAGAGCAATAACCTGCAAAGCGAGCTTGCCCCTCAGGCAATAGCAAGACATCGTTGGTCAGTTGCCCTTGTAAAAATGTGCCGGCATCGGGGCCCTCGGCCAAAATAAGCCCCCAATGCTGGGGCGTCAAGAGGCCAGAAGGCGAGAATTTCAAATGCGGTTCAATCAAGTCCATGGCTGAATTATGATCTCCTCTGAGAAACCCAAAGGATCCAAGGTTTGAGTCGCCCCGCTTCTAAAGCTCGAAAAAGCATCACTTCACGAAAGAAAGCTTCGTGGGGGGCATTTTTGACCCTGTCGACTTTGATGCTGCTGGCTGTTTTGGCGGGCGCTATGGCTTGGCTTCATTTGCCCATGGGATTTAACCCCCAGCTTTTAAGCACGTCTCCCAGCCCTCAGGTGCTTGATTTGTCCATTGAGCTTGGAACCTCGCCCAAAGGCGTGGCACAAGCCATTGCGGACGTAGGTGCCGACGTTTCTCCCCCATTGCTTTTGCTATGGTTCAGGTTGTCGGGTCAAGACCGCGCCATCAAAGCAGGCAGTTATGAAATCACGCCAGAGATGTCGCCACGCATGGTTCTGAACATGCTGGCCCGCGGCGAGGAAAGCCTGCGTTATGTCACTCTGGTGGAGGGTTGGACTTTCAAGCAGGTCAAGCAAGCTTTGGCCAAGGCTGAAACCTTGAAAAGCAGCACACAAGGCCTGTCGGATGCTCAAATCATGGCGCAATTGGGTCGGCCCAACGAGCATCCTGAAGGACGCTTTTATCCTGACACTTACAGTTACTCAAAGGGCTCGAGCGACCTTGCTGTGATGAACCGCGCACTCAAAGCCATGGACCGACAGTTGACCAAAACCTGGGCCCAAAAGCCCGCTAATTTAGCGCTTAACAGTCCAGATGAGTTGCTCATTTTGGCCAGCATTGTTGAAAAAGAAACCGGCCGTGCCAGCGATCGTCCTTTGATTTCATCCGTGTTTCACAACCGGCTCAAAATTGGCATGCGCCTGCAAACCGACCCCACTGTCATTTACGGTTTAGGCGAAGCCTTTGATGGCAATTTAAGGCGAGTCGATTTGCGTACCGATACGCCTTACAACACCTACACGCGTGCAGGCTTGCCCCCCACGCCCATTGCTATGCCTGGTAAAGCGGCATTGAAGGCCGCCTTGGAGCCCGCACCGTCCAACTTTCTTTATTTTGTAGCGAAAGGCGATGGCAGCAGCCATTTCAGTCAGTCGCTGAACGAGCACAATAACGCGGTGAACAAATACCAACGCGGAATTAACAAACAGGACCCCTGATTCATGCGCCAAGCTTGGTTTATCAGTTTTGAAGGCATTGATGGTGCCGGTAAGTCAACCCACATTGAGGGTTTGGCGCAGTGGTTTAAAAGCCGCGGGCACGTGGTCACCTTAACGCGTGAGCCTGGCGGCACGCCTTTGGCCGAAAAATTCCGAGCGCTGGCATTGCACGAATCGATGGACCCCTTGACCGAAGCCTTGCTGATGTTTGCAGCCAGGCGTGAACATTTGATCAATGTCATTGAACCTGCGCTTGCACGCGGTGAAGTGGTTTTGTGCGATCGCTTTACCGATGCTACTTTTGCTTACCAAGGCGGTGGTCGCGGTTTCGATTGGGACGTTTTGAAAGCACTCGAAAAGATGGTGCAACAGGTGCCAGCCACTTCTTTACGGCAACCCGATTTGACCATTTGGTTTGACCTGCCACCCTCGGTGGCAGCAGAGCGTTTAAGTGCTGCTCGTGTGCCTGATAAATTTGAATCTCAACCTCAATCTTTCTTTCAATCTGTGAGGGAAGGCTATGCCAAAAGAATGCTCGAAGCGCCTTCACGTTTTGCGCAAATACCAGCCGATCAATCGCGCGATGCAGTATGGTCCGATGTCTTAAAGGCCGTTGAAGCGGCCTATGCCAAATGATTGACGCAGCACCCTGGATTCAAAAACAAACGCTGGCCTTGCTTTCGCAAAAAGGCCATGCGTGGCTGCTTCAAGGCCCTTCTGGTTTAGGTCAGTACGAATTGGCAACGGCCATGGTGAGCGCTTGGTTGTGCGAGTCTGATAAGGCATTGTCGCAAGGTGCTTGTGGCCAATGCGGCAGCTGTCACGCCCTCAGTGTGCATACGCATGCTGACTTGTTGGTGCTCATGCCCGAAACTATTTTGCTCGCTTTGGGTTGGCCATTGAGCGAAAAAGCGCAGTCTGAAATTGACAATAAAACACGCAAGCCCAGCAAAGAAATTCGCATTGATGCCATGCGAGATGCCATCGAGTTTTCACAGCGCACCAATGCACGAGGCAAAGGCAAAGCGGTCTTGGTATTTCCGGCCGAGCGCATGAACCATGTCACCGCCAATGCCTTGCTGAAAACCTTAGAAGAGCCACCAGGCGACGTTAAGTTTGTATTGGCCACAGAAGCTGCGCATCAATTGTTGCCCACCATTCGAAGCCGTTGCTTGAGTCACACCATGGCTTGGCCTTCGACGCCAGAAGCCGTGACTTGGCTTCAAGGCCAAGGCCTGTCATCTGATGATGCACATTCGCTACTCAAAGCCGCGGGTGGTCGGCCCGATGAAGTTTTGAAACAACGCAGTTTGGGTCAGACCATGCCTTGGTGGTCCAAGTTTCCTAAAGCCATGCTGGCGGGTGACGCAAGCCATTGTTCCGATTTGCCGCCTTCAGAAGTGATTGATGCCTTGCAAAAGCTGTGTCACGATTTGCTCATGGTGCAAACGCAGGCCAGTTTGCGCTATTTCAACGAAGCCGACCTGCCCAAATTGAAAGTTTCGTCTGCGCAACTCACGGCTTGGTTTAAACGCTTGTCTCAAGCGGCCAAAACTTCTGAGCATCCTTTCAACGCGGGTCTGATGCTTGAAGCGCTTTGCACAGAGGCGCGCGAAGTTATGAACAGCGCCACCTAATATGTACACCGATTCTCATTGCCACCTTTCATTTCCTGAGCTGGTTGCGCAGTTGCCAGACATTCGCCAAAAAATGCAGGACGCACATGTCACGCGTGCTTTGTGCATTTGCACCACCATCGAAGAGTTTGACCAAGTGCACCACTTGGCAAAGACTTACGATAATTTTTGGAGCACCGTTGGCGTCCATCCTGACAATGAAGACATTTACGAACCGACGGTTCAAGATTTGGTTGAGAAGGGTCAATTGCCTCGTGTGATTGCCATCGGCGAAACAGGGCTTGATTATTATCAGATGTCAGAACGCAAAGGGGGCCGCACCATTGACGACATGGAATGGCAGCGTGATCGATTTAGAAACCACATCAGGGCAGCTCGCCAAATTCAACTTCCCATGGTGATTCACACCCGCGCTTCTTCCGATGACACCCTTCGCATTTTGAAAGAAGAGGGTGAAGCAGGGGACGCAGGCAGTGCCGGTGGCGTGTTTCACTGCTTCACTGAAACCCAAGCAGTGGCCAAAGCGGCCCTGGATTTGGGTTTTTACATCTCCTTTTCGGGTATTTTGACTTTCAAAACAGCCCAAGAATTGAGGGATGTGGCGGCATGGATGCCGCTTGATCGAATGCTGATTGAGACTGACAGCCCTTATTTGGCGCCTGTTCCTTATCGTGGCAAGACCAATAACCCATCGTATGTTCC
>CALCBL010000479.1 GCA_937897495.1 uncultured Burkholderiales bacterium | reverse complement strand
AAGCGCGGCATTTGAAAATTAAAACATCGCAACCGTGCTTGGTCATGGTGAGAACAACAGCGAGTTCAAATCAGGTGGCCTCTTTGGCGCGACTGATTTATCCGGCAAGCAGATACAGTTTTAAAGGTGCATTTCAATGACGCTGTTGAAAGATTGGCATCAGATTCGCCTCCAAGATGTCCCTGCCAGTCTTTGGAAAAATGGCGGAGGAACCACCCAATCGTTGATTTGTTGGCCCAGTCCTTCTCAATGGGTATTTCGCATGTCGGTGGCTCGCATAGACAGCGATGGGCCATTCTCCGAGTTTATGGGTGTAGAACGCTGGTTTGCTGTGCTTCGTGGCAACGGTGTCACATTGCAGTTTCCTGATCGACGAGTTGTTTTGGGTCATAAAGATCCCGCGCTCCAATTCTCTGGAGAGACAGCCTGTCAGTGTTCGTTGACCCGTGGGCCGACCTTGGATTTCAATTTAATGGTGCAAGGTATTTCTGCCAAGATGGCCAGAATTGACCGTTTGGCTTATGTAGGAAATTTCAAGTCCCAAACCACCTTGGCCATTTTTGTTGTTGAGGCCGGCGGGCATATTCAAATTAATCAACAGACACAAGAACTCAACACAGAGTCTTTGTATTGGATCACGCTTGACCAAGATGAACAGATTGAATTCAATGGCATGCATGTGATGTTGATTGAAATGGAGTGCTCAACATGAGTTTGACTATTTGGGAAAACGCTCGCGTTGCAACAATGCAGCAAGGCCAAGAGGCCAACTATGGACTCATTGAGGATGGTGCAATTGTTGTACAAGATGAGCGCTTGGCCTGGGTTGGCGAACGTGCTGATTTGCCATCTCAATACCGTCTCGGTGCCGTGGTACACGATTCACACAAGGCACTCATCACGCCTGGCTTGATTGATTGCCATACGCATTTGGTTTATGGCGGTCAGCGTGCCAATGAGTTTGAATTGCGTTTGAATGGCGCAAGCTATGAGGACATAGCCCGCGCTGGCGGCGGGATTAAATCAACGGTTCAGGCCACTCGAGTGGCCACAGAGGCTGAGTTGTTGGCGTCTGCACAGAAACGATTGCAAAATTTAATGGCAGAAGGTGTGACCACGCTTGAAGTTAAGTCAGGTTATGGTTTATCCCTTGAGCATGAAGCCAAATGCTTGCGCGTTGCAAGGCAATTGGCACAACACAACCCTGTGCACATTCAGAATACTTTTCTAGGCGCTCATGCTGTGCCACCAGAATTTAAAGATGATTCAGAGGCCTATATTGATTCAGTGGTCGCCATGATGGCGCCTCTCAAAGCGCAGGGCTTAATTGATGCAGTTGACGCATTTTGTGATCGAATTGGCTTTACTTATGCACAAACAGAAAGAGTCTTTAAGGAGGCCCAACGCTTGAAGCTGCCTGTTAAGTTGCATGCTGAGCAATTGACAGACAGCCAAGGCGCCTCATTGGCTGCCGCTTACGGCGCCCTAAGCTGTGATCATTTGGAGTGGTTAAGCGAGGAGGGTGCAGCCGCCATGGCTCAGGCTGGAACTGTTGCAGGCTTGTTGCCAGGTGCGTTCTATTTTCTTCGTGAAACCAAACTGCCCCCCATTGA
>CALCBL010000478.1 GCA_937897495.1 uncultured Burkholderiales bacterium | reverse complement strand
CAGGCATACCGACGATAGTTTTCTCTCACGATGCCGCCGCACGTGGGGCAGGGTGTGCTCAAGGTGGCGTAGTCACCAGGAATGGTGTCGCGGTCGTATTCTTTGGCTTTCTTAACGATGCGCTCGGTCATGTCGGCAATTTGGCGCATGAAGTCTTCGCGGCTGAGTTTGCCGTGCTCCATTTGCGACAGCTTGTATTCCCAATCACCTGTGAGTTCGGGTTTGGACAACTCTTCCACACCTAGGCCGCGCAATAAAGTCATTAACTGGAACGCTTTGGCAGTTGGAATCATTTCGCGGCCATCGCGCAAAATGTATTTTTCGTTGATGAGGCCCTCAATGATGGCCGCGCGTGTAGCAGGCGTGCCCAAACCTTTTTCTTGCATGGCTTCGCGCAACTCGTCGTCGTCGACCATCTTGCCTGCGCCTTCCATAGCGCCCAGCAAGGTGGCTTCTGAATAGCGCGCGGGGGGCCGTGTTTTGAGGGGCTTGCTTTCAACTGAGCCCACACCCACTTGCTCACCTGGCGCTACGGCCACCAAGTTTTGTCCTTTGTCACCTTCTTTGGCATCGTCCACCTCATCGGCCGCTTCTTTGCCGTAAATGGCCAACCAACCGGGCTTGACCAAGACCTTGCCTTCGGTTTTGAAGCTGTGACCGGCTGCGGTGCTGATTCGCGTGGTCACCATGTACTCGGCACTTGGGAAAAACACCGCCATAAAGCGACGCACCACCAGGTCATACAACTTTTGCTCCGCATCAGACAAGCCAGAAGGGGCCTGCAAGGTGGGAATGATCGCAAAGTGATCACTGACCTTGGCATTGTCAAAAATACGCTTAGAGGGCTTGATATAGCCGTTGTTGAGCGCTGTGAGGGCATGCGGCGCCAAATGCTTCATGCCGCTGTCGGCCAACATGTTGAAGGTGTCCTTGGCCACCGGCAAGTAATCTTCAGGCAATGCACGTGAATCGGTACGCGGGTAGGTGAGGGCCTTGTGGCGCTCGTACAAAGACTGCGCCAGCGACAAGGTGGTTTTGGCAGAGAAGCCGAACTTGCCGTTGGCTTCGCGCTGCAAAGAGGTCAAGTCAAACAACTGGGGGCTGGCCTGAGAGGTGGGCTTGGCCTCTTCTGTGACGCTGGCTTTGGCGCCTTTGACGGCCTGCACAATGGCTTGCGCCTGACGCTGGCTTTGGCGCCTTTGACGGCCTGCACAATGGCTTGCGCCTCCGCTGCTGTCCACACACGATCGGCTTTTTTCTCTGCGTCCTCGGCATCTTTTTTCCATGCGGTGTTGAACCACTTACCTGGGTAGGTGCCCGCGGCGGCATCGAACTGCGCATGCACTTCCCAATAATCGCGGCTGATGAACTGGCGAATTTGCTCTTCGCGCACCACCACCACTGCCAAGGTGGGCGTTTGTACGCGGCCGACCGTGGTTAAAAAGAAGCCGCCATCGCGCGAATTGAATGCGGTCATGGCACGGGTGCCATTGATGCCCACCAGCCAATCGGCCTCAGAACGGCTGCGCGCCGCATCGGCCAAGCCTTGCATTTGTTGGTTAGAGCGCAGCTTGTCAAAACCGTCGCGAATGGCTTGCGGCGTCATGCTCTGAAGCCACAGGCGTTGCACAGGCTTGCCCAACGGAATGGTCTGCCCCGCCTTTTGCGTGCCTGCATATTGCTCAATCAACCGAAAGATGAGCTCGCCCTCACGCCCCGCATCGCAGGCGTTGATCAAGGCGTTCACGTCTTTGCGCTTGGCTTGCTTCACCACCGCGTTCAGGCGCGTTTTGGTTTTGTCGACCGGCTTTAAGTCGAAGTAGGGCGGAATGACGGGCAAATGGGCAAAGCTCCATTTGCCGCGTTTCACGTCAAATTTCTCCGGGGCCTGGATTTCCACCAAGTGGCCCACCGCGCTGGTGACCACATAGGTTTCACTCTCAAAGTGGTCCTCGTGTTTCTCAAATTTACCTGCGATCGGCGTTAAAGCGCGAACGATATCTTGAGCCACTGAAGGCTTCTCTGCAATTACCAATGTTTTCATCTCATACAATCCGGTCTCGCGTGCGCGCATGCGCACGTGTACACACACGGGCACGCGCACACGCGCGCCCACATGTTTTCACAATAACAAATTTTTCACGCCGTGGTCAAAAAAACTCATCTGTCGACAAAATCAAATTTAAAGCCCGCTGCCAAGGTCAAGTCATTGACCTCTTCTGCGGCAGGCCGTCGGGTGCAGGTGCGTCGCTCTGGTGTGCACGGCAAAGGTGTATTTGCACTCATCGACATTGCAGAAGGCGAGACCTTGTATGAGTATGTGGGTGAGATCATCAGCTGGGATGAAGCGCAAGACCGCCACCCTCACGACCCCGCAGACCCCAACCACACCTTCTATTTCCATGTGAACGAAGACAGGGTCATTGACGCTTTGCACGGCGGCAACTCTTCGAGGTGGATCAATCACAGCTGCAACCCTAACTGCGAGGCCGATGAAGAAAATGACCGCATCTACATCAAGGCCCTGCGCAACATCAAGGCCGGGGAAGAGCTCAATTACGACTATGGCTTGATCATTGACGAGCCCTACACGCCTAAGCTGAAGGCGGAATACCCCTGCTGGTGTGGCAGTGTCAATTGCCGCAAAACCTTGCTGGCCCCCAAACGCAGACCCGCCACACCCAAGATTCCCAGCCAAATCAAAAAGATTGAAAAGAAAATCAAGAAGCTCAAAAAAGAGCTGAAGATTGTGAAGAAAAAAGCGGCCTGATCGGTACTGAACTGAATTGAGGTGACCTTGAACTCTGGGGCTCCCCATCAACGCTGGCCCGCGGAAGCCATCTGGCAGACCGTGGTGCCGCAATGGCCAGGATTCAGCATCGAGATCCTGCCCGAGATTGACTCCACCAACAGCGAGTTGATGCGGCGCGCCCGACAAGGCTGCCAGGATCCTATTTTGTTGCTTGCAGAGCGCCAATCGGCAGGGCGCGGACGTCAAGGGCGCGCTTGGGTTGGCCAGCCAGGGCATGCACTCACTTTTTCCATCGGCTTGCCCTACCACCCCAGCAATTGGTCCGGTCTTTCGCTGGCTGTCGGGCTCAGCTTGGCTGAGTCGCTTGGTGAGGACATCCAACTCAAATGGCCCAATGACTTGTGGTGCCATCAAAGAAAGCTTGGCGGCATCTTGATTGAGGCCGCCAGCCAAGGCGACCAAAGCTATGCCGTGATCGGCATCGGCTTGAACATCCAACTGCCCGCCA
>CALCBL010000477.1 GCA_937897495.1 uncultured Burkholderiales bacterium | reverse complement strand
AAGTTCCCACAGCCAAAGAAGCCGGAGTTCGCAACCTGTATGCAGCTTCTTGGAATGCTCTTGCGGCGCCTGCCAAAACACCCCGTGACATTGTTCAAAAGTTAAACCAAGAAATTCAGAACGCTTTGAATTCAGCTGATGTTCGGAAAAAACTGCTGGATATGAATGTCGACCCGCAGCCAGGCAGCTTGCAGCAGGCTGCAGATTTGTTAAACAGTGAGACCAAGCGCTGGGGTGAAGTCATTCAACGTGCCGGAATTCCCAAACAATGAACGCTGCCCACTGGCAGTTCATCTCTTAGACAGACTCTAACAACCGCAAAGCAGTTTCACGAATGAGGCTCAGTGTTGCTTGCTGAGTGAGGGTGCTAGGCCTTTGTGAGCTAACCACACAGCTCAACTCAATGCTCAGTTGCGGGTGTGAAATGGGGCGGGTTGAAAATGCGGATGGGTTGATGGAACGCGTCACGGCATTGCGCGACAAGATAGCACAGCCAGCGCCATCTGCTACCAAATCGAGGATGGCTGTGACACCATCAATTTCGAGGGCAATTTGAGGCTGTGTGCCAAGGGCGGCCATTTCTGATTCCACATGCATTCGGATGGCGTTGGGGCGACTTGGAATGACCAGGGGAAGTTTTGAGACATCTTTCAAATCAATTGGCGGCGGGGGGGGATCTTCCTGAAGACCTGGTGGACGTTTTTGAACCAGCCACAACTCTTCTTGAACCAGATGCGAAATTTCCAATCCCGATGTGGCTTTCATGTTGTAGAGCAGGGCGATGTCAAGCCTGCCGTTCAGCAGGCTTTCTTGCATGGCCGTTGTCAAGCCTTCGCTGATCGACATCTGGGCTTCTGGCATTTTTTCTCTGAACGCGCGGGTGAGTGGCACAGTTAAGACCCTGGCCACACTGGGCGGCAATCCTAAAGCGACACGGCCGGTCAGGCCACTGCGAGCGCGGCCTAGTTCTTCGTGGGCGCGCTCTACTTGATGCAAGATGCCTCGCCCATGTTCTAAAAGCAACAAGCCGGCCTCGGTGGGGCTGGCGCCTCGTCCGTTGCGTTTGAGTAAATTTTGTCGCAACTCAACTTCCAAAAGCCTGATTTGTCGACTCAATGCAGGTTGCGCCACATTGAGGGCAATGGCGGCGCGGGTAAAGCTTCCCATTTCAGCTACGCGCACAAAATATTCAATTTGCTTGAGGTCCATTGGGGAATTTTGCCATAACAGGGTGTCGGTTATGTAAATTTGTTCTATCTGGTAGTGCTTCACAGGCCTAGTTCAAAGTGGTTTTAAGTTGGAAAATTGACAAATTCTTATCACTTAGACGCTTGGATTTAGACCATGAAAGCTTCTTCTCAAACTGCGGTTCCTTGCTTGTTGATGCGAGGCGGCACCTCCAAGGGCCCCTTTTATAAAGCCGCCGATCTGCCTTCAGACAAAGCGCTCAGAGACAAAGTGTTGTTGGCGGCCATGGGATCGCCAGACAAACGCCAAATCGATGGCTTGGGCGGTGCACACCCATTGACCAGCAAAGTTGGCATCGTGAGCCAAAGTTCCGTGCCCGGCGTAGCGCTTGATTTTTTATTTGCGCAACTCCAGCCCAACAACGACACGGTGGATACCACGCCCAACTGCGGCAATATGTTGGCCGCAGTGGTGCCATTTGCGCTGGAAACTGGCATGCTTCAAGTGCAAGGCGATCAAACCACATTTCGCGTGTTGACCTTGAACACCAATATGCAATGCGACATTACCGTCGACACCACGGGTGGCATGGTGCAATATGAAGGCAACGCACGCATTGATGGTGCACCAGGCACTTCGGCGCCTGTTGTGATTAATTTTTTAGACACAGCCGGTTCAGTTTGCTCAGGCTTGTTGCCAACCGGCAAGGTCAGAGACACCTTGACAGTGACAGGCCAAGGTTTTGCCCCCTTCACTTTGGACGTGACTTGCATCGACAACGGCATGCCCTTGGTGATGTTCAAGGCCTCTGATGTTGGCCGAACAGGTTATGAATCGGTGGCCGACCTGAATACCGATGCGGAACTCAAAACCAAAATTGAAGCGCTGCGATTGCAAGTCTCTTTGTTGATGGGCTTGGGCGATGTGAGTCAAAAGAACTATCCCAAAATGACGCTCATTGCAGCACCGCAAAATGGCGGTGCTTTAAGCACTCGCAGCTTCATTCCGCATGTCTGTCACGACGCCATTGGTGTTCTGGCTGCCGTCACGGTGGGTACTGCATGCGTGCTAGAAGGCTCTGTGTGCGATGGCATTGCTGTGATGCCCACTGGCGCTGCCAAAAACGTTTCGGTCGAACACCCCACGGGCGAGTTCAGTGTGGCTTTGCAAACAGAGCCTGCACCTCATTTACCGGGTGGACAAAACGTCACACAGGCTGCCTTGTTAAGAACAGCCAGATTGCTCATGCGAGGTGAGGCCATGGTGCCCGCTTCCTTGTGGTCTGGGCCTGCCGCATAATTTTCTCAATTCACTTTTCAATTGGACACCCTCATGAGTACCCAAAAACCGATGATCATTGATTGCCACGGTCACTACACCACGGCCCCTATCGCTTTGGAAAAATGGCGAAATGCGCAGATTGCCAATCTGAACACGCCGGAGCTCGGTCCTAAAGTGGCTGACCTTAAAATAAGCGACGACGAATTGCGTGAGTCGATTGAGACCAACCAATTGCGTTTGATGAAAGAGCGCGGATCTGACTTAACCCTGTTCAGCCCCCGCGCCAGTTTCATGGCACACCACATTGGCGATTTCAATGTGTCTTCTACATGGGCCGCCATCTGCAATGAGTTGTGCTACCGCGTGAGCCAATTATTCCCTGACAGTTTTGTGCCCGTGGCCATGCTGCCGCAGTCACCGGGTGTTGACCCAGCCACTTGCATTCCGGAGTTAGAGCGCTGCGTCAAAGAGTACGGCAATGTGGGTATCAATCTGAATCCAGACCCCTCTGGTGGTCACTGGACTTCGCCCCCCTTGAGCGACAAGCATTGGTATCCCATTTACGAAAAAATGGTGGAGCACAACATCCCGGCCATGATTCACGTGAGCACCAGTTGCAACAGTTGTTTGCACACCACCGGCGCCCACTATTTGAATGCAGACACCACAGCGTTTATGCAGTGCCTTACTTCTGATTTGTTCAAAGACTTTCCGACCTTGAAATTTCTCATTCCCCACGGCGGCGGTGCTGTGCCATACCACTGGGGGCGCTTTCGCGGTTTGGCGCAAGAATTGAAGAAGCCCTTGTTGCAAGATCATTTGCTGAACAATATTTTCTTTGACACTTGCGTCTATCACCAGCCTGGCATTGACTTGTTGACCAAGGTCATCCCCGTTGACAACATTTTGTTTGCGTCTGAAATGATTGGTGCCGTGCGCGGAATTGACCCTGAAACAGGTCATTATTTTGACGATACCAAGCGTTACATTCAATCTTCAAGTATCTTGAATGAAGAACAGCGTTACAAAATTTACGAAGGCAACACACGCCGTGTGTTTCCAAGATTGGATGCGCACTTAAAAGCCAAAGGGCTTTGAGCAAGCAGGCCGCCAAAGATCTTTCTCTCACTTTTATTAAATTGGACTGAACATGACAGAACTCGGAATTGTGAAGCGCAACATCACTCGAGCAGACAAAGCGGCCGTCGACAAACTCGGCCGCTTTGGCGTAGCCACGGTGCACGAAGCCATGGGCCGTGTGGGCCTGATGCAAAGGTACATGCGGCCTATCTACAGTGGGGTACCTGTTTCTGGTACAGCCGTTACGGTGCTGTTGCACCCTGGTGACAATTGGATGATGCACGTGGTGGCTGAGCAAATTCAAGCTGGCGACATCGTGATTGCGGCCCTCAGTGCTGAAAACTGTGATGGCTTCTTTGGCGATTTGTTGGCCACTTCGTTCATGGCGCGCGGTGCCAAAGCTTTGGTCATTGATGCCGGCGTGCGTGATGTCCGTGAACTGACCAAAGCTTTG
>CALCBL010000476.1 GCA_937897495.1 uncultured Burkholderiales bacterium | reverse complement strand
TGCAGCTGCATTGCGAAGCTGTCTGGCGCCTGCCTGAATACCCAAGGCGCTAGAGGCACCGCCCTGGTTCAAAGAAGTGGCTGAGTTGCCCATCACAATTTTGACTTTGCGATAAGAAACGTCTAACTCCTCTGCCACGATTTGGCCAATGGCCACGTCTAGGCCTTGGCCCAAATCTACTTTGCCGTAATAAGCCACCACACTGCCATCGGGTTGGATCGCGACCCAAGAATCTAGCTCTTCTGCTTTCAGAGCATGCTTGATGGCGCTGATGGTCGCCAACGTAGTGCCTACAGCGCCACCTGCGGAGGCAGCTGCATTGCCTGCCGCTTGCGCAAAGGCTTCAGTTGGCAGACTGCCACTGGCGACTGAGACAACCAGCGCACCGGCTGCACTTAAAAAATCACGCCTTGAAGTCCCACTGACAAATTCTGATTTGTCTTGTTCCATGTCAATGGGATGGGCGTTGTCTTGATTGAGCTTGTGTGTCATGTGATCTCCTTAAGCCATCAAGGTTTGAGCGCGCTTGATGGCGCGCAAGATAGAGACATGCGTGCCGCAGCGGCACTTCAAACCATCGAGTGCAGTTTTGATTTCAGCGTCGGTGGCTTTGGGATTTTTCTTCAAAAATGCGGCAGAGGTCATGACCCAGCCATTGATGCAATGGCCGCATTGCGGCACTTGCTCTTCTAAAAATGCGACTTGAATGGGATGGGGTTTTTCGGGGGTGCCTAGGCCTGCCAAGGTGGTCACTTTTTTGCCCTTCACTGCCGATACAGGCACGACACACGAACGCACCGCTTGACCATTGATGTGCACCGTGCAGGCGCCACATTGGGCCAGGCCGCAGCCAAATTTTGGATTGTTCATTTTCAGATCATCTCGCAATGCATAAAGCAATGGCATTTGCGGATCGCTGTCGATTTGGACGGGTTTGCCGTCTACTTGAAAGGGTGTTAAAGCCATGTTGTCTCCTGTTTAAATTGATCAGTCTTCTAAAATCATTTCATCCAAAGCGGCCACCAGTGCGCGCTGTAATTCCGGGTCTTGGCTGGAGTGCCCTGCTGTGTGCACCACTCGCAATTTGCCCAGTGGCCACACTTGCTTGAGTTGCCAGGCTGTTTCGGCAGGGGTCACCATGTCGAACTGGCCTTGAACAATAATGCCAGGTATGTCTTTGAGATAGCCATTGGCCATGTTGGGCAGAACGTTTCCGCGACTTCCCAAATCGGGATCATGCGCAAACATGTGCGCCGATATTTTGGCCATGGCCAAACAGTGCAGCTCATCTTCTGGTGAAACATAGCCATTCAACAAAGGCTCACTGGGGTGCACGCTGCTAAGGGCATCTTCCCAGGCACACCAAGCTTTGGCCATGGCCAGCACTTGGTCTTTATGGGTACTTTGCAGTACCTCGTCGTAAGCGCGCAGCACCTCACACGATTGGCCATGGGAGCGCTGTTCTCTCAACGGTGTGAGTGCTGAAATGGCCTCGACATAAGCTTGCCATTCCGCTCTAAAAATGCGCGATGCGCCGCCTTCTTTGTAGAGCCAATCAAGCTCTTGGTCTTGTGCCGCAAAGACACCTCGCAAGACCATGCCCGACACGCGGTTTGTGAATTTTTGAGCGTAGGCCAGCGCCAAGGTGCAGCCCCAAGATCCACCGCACAGCAGCCACTTGTCGACGCCCCGTGCAATGCGAAGTTGCTCAAGATCAGCAAGCAGATTTGCTAAAAAGTTGTGCGCGGTTTCAGCATGGGGCGTCGATCTGCCGCAGCCCCGTTGGTCCATCAAAATAATTCGGTACCGATGCGGATCAAACAAACGTCTGGCTGTGGGTGTACAGCCACCGCCTGGGCCGCCATGCAAATACACCACAGGGCGACCTTTGGGGTTGCCGCACTCTTCCCAATAAACCTGATGGCCATGCCCTACATCCATGTGGCCCACAATGTAAGGGGTGATGGCTGGGTAAAGGGGGCTCATGCTTGTAAAGCCGTTCGGCCAAGTCCGGAAGTGCCAGGAAA
>CALCBL010000475.1 GCA_937897495.1 uncultured Burkholderiales bacterium | reverse complement strand
CAGCCTTCAGAGCGCCGAAGCTCACGCTCAAACCCTTCACGCTTAGAACAGTATCTTGGAGGGGTGTCTGAATCATGAATTGTCTCCAGTTTTCTTTTTCGACAAACGCGCTTCCAACACAGGCACCAAATAGCCTACGATCCCTCTTGGAAAAGCAATAACCACCACCACAAAAAGCAACCCAATCACAATGTGATGATGCACCGTGAATGAACCTAAAATCGATTTAAGAACTGTGAGCAGTCCTGCGCCATAAAGTGCCCCAATCAGCGTGCCTGAACCGCCAACAATCACATTGACGACAGCATTGCCCGAGACTTGGAAAAACATCAATTCTGGTGATACAAATCCACGCAGCATGGGATAGAGCGCACCGCTCAAACCCGCTACCACGGCGGCAGCTACAAATGCTGTAATCTTGAAGCGCAAGGCACCAAAGCCCAAAAAACAAACACGATGCTCATTCACACGAATAGCACCAAACAAACGACCCATCGGCGTTTGCATGACATAGCGAAGAACCAAATAAAGTCCACCAATCACCAGCCAAGTGACAAAGAAAAAACCCAAAGGGTTGTCAGTTTGAAGGCCCGGTACCACGGTGACAACTGGTACACCGGTCATGCCATCTGAAGCGCCGAGTTCGCGTGTGTTGTAGATCACCCTGGAAAAAACTTGAGCAAGGCCAAAACTAATGAGCGCGAAGTAGACGCCTTTTGATCGAATGGCAATCAAACCCCCGATCAACCCGGCGAACGCGCAAAATAGCATACTCACAATGATGGCGAGCCAAAACGAAGCAGCCCATTCTTTGAGAACCACTGCCGATACATAGGCCCCAAGTCCAAAGAACAAGGCTTGTCCCAACGGCAAAAGACCCACATGACCCAACAACAAGTCAACCGACAAGGCCAAGCCACCAAATATCAGGGCTTCTGTAGCCAAGCGGATATAAAAGCTGTCACCCATCACGGTGCCGATAAGGGCAAATAACAAGGCAGTGGCAAAAAACACAATGGCCAAAATCCGAACTGCATTGGGTTTGGAAGAATTAGAGTTGAATCGATCAAGCATGGCCAAGCTTTCCAAAGAGTCCTTGCGGGCGCCACATCAGAACAACAACCATGATTCCAAAGAGCAGTGTGTCATTCCAAACTGGAGATATCAATAGACTTGAAAGTGACTGAATCTGGGTCAGTACCAATCCAGCTAGAACTGCGCCTTTGATCGAACCCATGCCGCCAATGATGACTACGCTGAATGCCATCAGCACAAAGTCACGTCCCATGGTTGGGAACACAGAATAAATCGGCGCAAGGAGCACACCCGCAATACCAGCTAGCGCAACACCAAAGGCAAAAGTCAAAGAGTAGACCCGAGAAACAGGAATTCCTAGTGAGGCACTCATATCTTTGTCATGAGCTGCTGCCCGAACAATCGCGCCGATAGAAGTGCGAAATACCAGCAGCCAGACTGCCACAATAATGGCACCGCCCAAAAGCATGACAAACAGCCGGTAATTGGGGAAAAACAAACCGAAGAGTTCAGTTGCACCCGATACAGGCGCCTCAACGCTACGTGGGTTAGCTCCAAACACAATCTTGATAGCGTCTTCCATCACAGTAGCCATGCCAAAAGTTAGCAGCAGTGTCAGGGTATGTCTATCTTTGCTATGAAACACCTGTTGGATGAGTCCACGTTCCATTGCATAGCCCATGGCTGCCATGAGGAGAGGTGTGAGTAACAAAGCCCACCAAAACGAGACCCCCATGCCCAGAATGACTACTACAGCGTAAGCGCCTAAAGCATAGCATTCGCCATGAGCCATATTGATGACATCGAGTAAGCCAAAAATAATGGTCAGGCCTAGCGCCATCAAGACAACCGCCACCCCAATGGACAAGCCATTGATTGATTGCGGGGCCAAGACAAACTGTAGCCATTCAAGGATGGAGGTCATGTTGTTAATACCTTCAATTACTTAGAACTTTGTACAGACATCTGGGCCAATGGCATCGGCTGCAGATACTCTCGACTGGATCTCAAACTTGCCGGTTTTCACGATGATGGCGTACATGTCTTGCATGGCCTGGTGGTCGCCACCTCGCATCGTCTTGACACCTTGAGGCGTACTCCATTTTAGGTCACGCATCGCAGTTCGTACTTTGTCGGTTTCAGTGCTCTTGGCTTTTTCCACTGCGGCTTTGTATAAAAATAGAACGCCATAACTGTCTGCGCCATAGAGGTCGGGGTCAGACTTGTTTTCAGCTTTGAATGCTGCCACAAACTTTTTATTCTCTGGCGAATCAATCATGGTGGAGTAACCTGCACCCGTCACAAAACCTTCTGCGGCTTTGCCAATTGCAGCCAGGTTTTGTCCAGTCACAGTACCTGATGCACCAACGATCTGAACGTTGCGACTGACACCAAATTCAGACATTTGGCTAAACAAGCGAACGGTGTCGTTGCCTGCTACTGAGGTGTAAATCACATTGGGTTTACCTGAGCGAATTTGGCCAAAAAAGGGCGAATAGTATTTATTGTCGAGCGGTGCAAAC
>CALCBL010000474.1 GCA_937897495.1 uncultured Burkholderiales bacterium | reverse complement strand
GAATCGAAGCAGAACGGTTGCGGCTAGAGTAAGCCAACTTCACAGGGGCTTCAAAACCAGGCACCAAACGCTTGTAGCTGTTGGTGGTGGGGTTGGTGATGGCGTTCAAAGCACGAGCGTGCTTGATGATGCCGCCAATGTAGTAAAGCGCGAAGTCTGACAAACCTGCGTAGCCATTGCCAGCGAACAAGTTTTTGCCGTCTTTCCAGATGGACTGGTGAACGTGCATGCCAGAACCGTTGTCACCGACCAAAGGCTTGGGCATGAAAGTAGCTGTCTTGCCATAGGCATTGGCTACGTTCCAAACCACATACTTCAAAGTCTGAGTCCAGTCAGCGCGCTGCACCAAGGTGCTGAAGCGTGTGCCGATTTCGTTTTGACCTGCGCCAGCCACTTCGTGGTGGAACACTTCAACAGGAATGCCCATGCCTTCGAGAATCAAAGACATTTCGGCGCGCATGTCTTGCGTGCTGTCGACGGGAGGCACTGGGAAGTAACCACCTTTGACGGTAGGACGGTGACCGCGGTTGCCGCCTTCCATTTTGGTGCCTGAGTTCCAAGGCGCTTCGTAATCGTCGATCTTGAAAAACGAACCTGACATGTCGCTGCCAAAACGGACATCATCGAACAAGAAAAATTCTGGCTCTGGACCGAAGTAAGCAGTGTCGCCCAGACCAGACGCCTTCAAATAAGCTTCGGCGCGCTTGGCGATAGAACGGGGATCACGGTCGTAGGCTTTGCCATCACCGGGTTCCAGCACGTCGCAACCCAAAATCAAAGTTGTTTCTTCGAAGAAGGGGTCAATGTTGGCTGTGATGGGATCAGGCATCAACAACATGTCGGAGGCTTCAATGCCCTTCCAACCGGCAATAGAAGAACCATCGAACGCGTGGCCGTCGGTGAATTTAGCTTCGTCAAAGTGGGAAATTGGCACGGAAACGTGCTGCTCTTTGCCACGGGTATCGGTGAAGCGGAAGTCAACAAATTTGACTTCGTTGTCCTTCACCATCTTCATTACGTCTGCGACGGTCTTTGCCATCAAATTCTCCTAAGGATGGGTGTTGATAATTGGTTCTTCGGGAATGCAGGTTCTATGCCAACAAAAGCAGTGCGCCACAATGACCCAAGCCCGCTATTGTGCCCTGAGGACAGGGCTTCACTTTGCGACTAGCTGGGAATTTTTCGCGTCTGATTGATGCACCACAATACACCAGAAATGCACTATTGTAGTGCGAAATAAGTTAACGCACCATTTCAGGGCCAAGCTCGACTTCAAATGGCTTTAAGCCTTCTTTCAGAGCCATAAAAGCAGATTCAGCTTGTGGCTCTGCCCCCTTCACGCCCAGTTCGATGTGTTTGCCCCACTTGGGATGGTCCACGCTGGGAAGGCTAAAAACTTTGATGCCCACATGTTGCAGTTCAATGCGTTCCATCAAGGGGGTCAGGGTTGCCTCCATGGCGCCAAAAACAATCACAGACCGCTCGATGCGCTTGGGCGCTGCGCCCCAAGTTTGGCAATAGGCATCGAGTCTGTCTTGCATCATGGGCCACGCCATGACAGGGAAACCAGGCACAAAGTGAACCATGCCTTGGTCTGCACCCTGACAAGTGAAACCAGGAATTTTGTTGTAGGGGTTGTGAATGATCTGAGCACCCCGTGGAAACGTGCCCATGTTCAATCGGTGAAGGTTGTCATCGCGGTCAGGTTCAAATGCAACACCCTGCTCCAGGGCGACATCGCGCATGCGCTCCAAGATCAAGGCCTTGGCTTCAGGGTGCAAAGCCAAGGGCACACCCAAAGCTTGGGCCGCGCATTGGCGGGTGTGATCGTCTGGCGTTGCACCGATGCCACCGCAAGAGAAGACCACGTCACCCGATGCGAAGGCACGTGCTAAGACCTGTGTAATGCGCTCAGGAGAGTCGCCCACATACTCGGCCCAAGACAGCTGCAAACCTCGCTCGTTGAGAAGCTCTATGAATTTAGGCAAGTGTTTGTCTGAGCGTTTACCCGACAAAATTTCATCGCCAATGATGATGATGCCGATGGCAGGCGGAGTGAGTTGCATGGGTGTGTTCATGGCTGTGCTTCGTTCAAAATGATGATGGGCTCTTCCCTGAGCTTACTCAAAGCAAGCAACAAAAAGTGAACAAACCAAAGTGCTGAAAAAATAAAAACGAGGGTGTAAATCCAAACTGCAACGGGGATGAGAATCACAAACGCAGCCGCAAACAAAGCACCGGATGCCCACACCAAACTTGGTGCCGCACCCATGGCTCCGGTTAGAACTCCCATGCCTAACAATTGAAATCGATAACGCTTCATGAGCTCTACCCGCTCTTGACTAGACGCATGTTCAGCCAAGACATCGTAGGTCATGACTCTGTAGGTCAGCCATCCCCAAATCAATGCTGGCAACAGGATGGCCAGCGGCGGCACCCACCAAAGGGGCAATGTGAGAATCAATGCGCCTAAGGCCAAAATGACAGACATGAAAGTCCACAAGACGCTTTGCCATAAAGAACCACCACGCTTGCGTTCTAAATCAGGGAAGCGCCTTGTGCCAACCAAACTCACAAGCGCTGGCGTCATCATGAATGACACAGCCAATAGGGACATGATCATGACCACTGGCGTCACTGCCAGGATGATGACCAAGGGCGCAAGCACCGTCTTTAAATTCAGCAGACCGACTCGCTCCAACCAAGTCCACGCCCAACCCAGCGCTGGACCAGCTTCCATCCCTGTGCGCACGGTGTCGACAGCAAGGTCCCAGTACATGAAGCCCAAGCCTGTCACGATGACCGCCATCAAAATGAGTGGCAACAAGGAGAGCATGATGACCTTGGGGTGCATGCAGTAAGCAAGCGCGCGCCAAAAAGAGTCCATGAAAAGTATCATGAACTTGTACTCTTGCTCAGAAAGCGCATGAAGCCTAATTTTTGTTGCGCCCAAAAACTTTGCCCATAGTCGCGGCCCTCTTCCACTTGATCTCGAACACCTGTTGGGTCGTATCTGTTTGAAAAATCAGCAGTTCTGAACATCATGTCCCACCACGGAAACAACACACCAAAGTTGTGTCCGCCTAAGGTTTTTCGGCCTGCTGACTCGTGACCTATGCCAATGGCATGGTGCAAGCGATGAAACCTAGGGCTAACAAACAAGCGATCTCCAAGCCAGCCAAAACTGCATCTGATGTTGGCGTGTTGAAAACTTTCACTCAATTGACTTAACACCACCAAGGCAATGAATTGCCCCGGGCCCACGCCGATCAGTTTGGCCACCACAGACAATAAAAGCGCGGTGATCACGTCGTCGAGCAAATGATTGCGGTTGTCTGTCCAGAGGGTCATTTGCCTTTGCGAATGATGCAAAGAATGCAGAGCCCACCATCGATTGAACTGGTGCTGTCCTCTGTGAATCAGATAGTTAACAAAATCGAAGACGACAAGGTAGAGAATGAAACTGACCCAAGCAATGTCGGAGACGCCTGGCCAGAATGCGTCAATGTTGAAGGTTGGAAGCCCATGCACGCGCAACATGCCAAACACAGTATCAACAGCATCTTCAAAAGTGAAAAACATGACCAACTTGAACAAGCCCAAACGGTGAATGAGGGTGTAGATGACATCAACTTTGACCCCTTGAGAATCCGTGACAGGCTCGAAAGGTCGCCATTTTTCCAAAGGTGCAATGAAGACAAGCAAAATCAGAATTTGCAGCAAGCCAATTAAGAGCCAACCCGTGCCTTCGTAGGCCACATCGAGCAAATTACCAGCACCCCAAGCAAATGCCAAGGGCTGAACCACACTTTCAAACAACAAGGTTTGCAATGCTGAGAAGGTGTCAATGA
>CALCBL010000473.1 GCA_937897495.1 uncultured Burkholderiales bacterium | reverse complement strand
TGCTTCCAAATGCGGTTGTTGGTGAGCAAGGTTTCGTACTCATCGATGCAATGTGGGAAGCGATTTGTAAAGTCTTCAATGAAGTCAAGCAAAGAGCCCTGCCGATTGACGTTCATTTCTGCAATGGCTTTGGTATTGCGAATTTTATTGACTTGGTACTGCGCCATGGTTTCTGGCAAGTCGCGGTAGACACCGCCAGGGCGGAAATAAGCTGCGTGCATTCGAGCACCCGAAACAGCCTCGTACATGTCAAACAAGTCTTCGCGTTCACGGAATGCATAGACTAAGACAGTCGAGCTGCCACAGTCGTTGGCGTGAGAGCCCAACCACATGAGGTGATTGAGCAGTCGTGTAATTTCGGAGAACATGACGCGGATGTACTGAGCACGCTTTGGCACCTCGAGCCCGAGCAACTTTTCAATGGCCAAGCAGTAGGCATGCTCGTTGCACATCATGGACACGTAGTCTAAGCGGTCCATGTAGGGCAAGGATTGAATATAAGTTTTGGTTTCAGCCAACTTTTCAGTAGCGCGGTGCAAGAGGCCAATGTGAGGGTCTGCGCGTTGCACAACTTCACCATCAAGCTCTAGCACCAATCGCAGAACACCATGAGCCGCAGGGTGCTGCGGACCAAAGTTCAGTGTGTAGTTTTTAATTTCTGCCATGTTGATAGACACGAACGCTTCAGCGCTTAGTGCAGACCTCCGTATTTTTCTTCGCGGATGATCCGGGGCGTGATTTCTCGGGGCTCAATAGAGACAGGCTCGTAAATGACGCGAGCTCGTTCAGCGTCATAACGCATTTCGACATGGCCCGAGACAGGGAAATCTTTTCTGAAAGGATGACCAATGAAACCGTAGTCGGTGAGAATTCGGCGCAAATCTTGGTGACCCTCAAACACAATGCCATACAGGTCAAAGGCTTCACGCTCGTACCAGTTGGCTGAATTCCACAAGGCATTGACCGAGTCAACCAATGGCAAGTCATCATGGGGGCAAAGCACCATGACACGGACTCGCTGATTCAGGCTGACTGACAACAAGTGAACGACAACCCCAAAACGGGGGCCTTCAGTGCCGACATCAGCATAGGTAGAGTAGTCCATGCCACACAGATCGATGAGTTGCTCGAAACTGCAAACGGGCGAATCACGCAATGTTTGCATAACGCTCAAGTAATGGATGGAAGGCACTTTGACAGTGACCTCGTTCAAAGCCACTGAAACTTCAGAAACTTGCGCACCCAAAACTTGTATGAGGTTTTGCTGGAGTTGCTCTGGGTGAATAGAAAAAGTCATGTTGATTCTTTCAAACCCGAGCGATGGTGTTGGTACGCCGAATTTTTTGCTGCAACTGGATGATGCCGTAGATCAAAGCTTCGGCAGTTGGCGGGCAACCCGGCACATACACATCAACCGGCACAATGCGATCGCACCCACGAACTACGGAATAGCTGTAGTGGTAATAACCGCCACCATTGGCACAAGAGCCCATGGAAATAACCCATCGAGGCTCTGACATTTGGTCATAAACTTTGCGCAAAGCAGGTGCCATTTTGTTGGTCAGGGTACCGGCAACAATCATCAAATCACTTTGACGGGGACTGGCACGGAAAACTTCTGCACCAAATCGAGCCAAGTCATAACGCGCTGTGGCTGCATGCATCATTTCTACTGCACAGCAAGCCAAGCCAAAAGTCATGGGCCACAAAGAACCTGTCTTGGCCCAATTCACCACAGAGTCGTAACTTGTGGTGATGAAGCCTTCTTTCATTACGCCTTCAATCATTGTTCACATCCTTGTTGAAGCAGCTATTCGATTCAAAATTTTTCCAAGGGGCCAATTTGGGAATTACTCCCAATCAAGCGCGCCCTTTTTCCATTCGTAAACAAAACCAACGACCAGAATACTCAGGAAAATAAGAACACCCACGAAGCCTGCGATACCTACTTCTTTAAGAGCTACAGCCCAAGGGAAGAGAAACGCAATTTCGAGGTCAAACAAAATGAACAAGATCGCAACCAAGTAATAGCGAACGTCAAATTTCATGCGCGCATCTTCGAAAGCTTCGAAGCCGCATTCGTAAGGAGAATTTTTGGCCGCGTCTGGGCGATTGGGGCCGAGGATATAACCCAGAACCTGAGGA
Organism: uncultured Burkholderiales bacterium; assembly: GCA_937897495.1. GTDB lineage: Bacteria > Pseudomonadota > Gammaproteobacteria > Burkholderiales > Burkholderiaceae_C > Limnohabitans_A. The sequence continues at coordinate 5,233 of CALCBL010000473.1, read as the reverse complement.
ATGACGCCAATGGCGACACCCACCAAGATGAACAACAAGATAGGAAGGTATTGGTCGAGGTTGATCATGAACTTCAAATCAATGGGGAGACGCCGAATGCAAACATTCAGCGCCTCTGTGTTGGTGCCGTCGGCGAGACTCGAACTCGCACAGCTTTCGCCACTACCCCCTCAAGATAGCGTGTCTACCAATTTCACCACGACGGCGGTTATTTGTTCCAATGGCATGAGGCATCCACGAGTGGATTATTGGCGCTTGGAACAGCTCGTAGTTTACCCCTAAACAGGGGCAATCTTGCAGGGTAAACACCGAAATTTCTGTCGCGCATCAAGAAGTTAATGCACGCGAGATTTCTTACTTTGAAATTGCAGGCGCAGCAGGTGTGACAGGCGTGTTACCAGGAATTTGCGAGGCCGTGCTGTTGTCTACAGGCGCTGGCTTAGAAGTAGGCACGAGAACAGAACTACCTTCCAACACGCTGTTTGAAGAAGAAGCAGGCAGATTGCCAAAGTAAGCCAGCATTAAGGTGGTCACAAAAAATACAGCCGCCAAAACCGCTGTGGTGCGCGACAAGAAATTGGCCCCGCCAGTTGCACCAAACAAACTGCCAGAGTTGCCACTGCCAAAGGCCGCACCCATGTCAGCACCTTTGCCATGTTGCACCAAGATCAATCCAATCATGGCCAAGGCCGACAACATCTGTACAGCCAAAATTACGGTGATCATTGCATTCATGCTTCGCTCCAAATCAAAATATCTTGTGTCAAAAGTTCAGGCCGCTCTAGGCGGTTGTTGAACCAGCAGCCATGATGGCCAAAAAATCGGCCGCTTTGAGGGCTGCGCCACCAATTAAGCCACCATCAATGTCGGTTTGCGCCAGCAACTGCGCGGCGTTGGCGGCATTCATACTGCCACCATACAAAATAGAAATACGGTCTGAGTGCGATGTTGCCGCTTTCAGTTGCGAACGCAACACGGCGTGCACTTCTTGCGCTTGTTCGGGAGAAGCTGTGCGACCTGTGCCAATGGCCCACACGGGCTCATAAGCCACCACAATTTCGCTGATGCAATGACCATTGACTTGGATGACAGCGGCCAGTTGCCGCTTGACGACTTCTTCGGTTAGCCCTGCTTCTCGATCGGCCAAAGTTTCGCCCACACACACAATGGGCGTGATGCCGGCAGACAAGGCGCGCTGCGCTTTGTCTGCCACGGTGGCATTCGATTCCGCATGGTGTTGGCGACGCTCTGAATGACCTACGATGACATAGCGCACCGCAAAATCTTTCAACATGCCCGCAGAGATTTCGCCCGTGTAGGCCCCCACCTCTTGCGCAGACACATCTTGCGAACCCAAGGCAATGAGAGATTGACCCGAAAGCATTGACTGAACCTGCGCCAAATAGGCAGCAGGCACACAAACAGCAGCCTGGCAATTCATGCCCTGGCTGCCGTCCAACACCGCTTGCAACAAAGAGACGTTGGCAGACAAACTGCCATTCATCTTCCAGTTACCCGCAATGAGCTTTTTCTTCATGGTCAATGCTTCAAGGCTTTGTTTTCAATCACTCTGACTGCGAAGGCGCAGCAGGACGATCGATCAAGGCTTTCATGGACAACTTCACGCGGCCTTTTTCGTCGGTCTCGAGCACTTTGACTTTGACGATCTGACCTTCTTGCAAATAGTCAGAGACTTTTTCAACGCGCTCATGTGCAATTTGACTGATGTGCAACAAGCCATCTTTGCCAGGCAACAAATTAATCAAAGCACCGAAGTCGAGTAACTTAGTGACTGGGCCTTCATAGACCTTGCCGATTTCAACTTCTGCGGTGATTTGCTCAATGCGGCGCTTGGCCTCATCAGCCTTGGCACCGTCAGTGGCCGCGATGGTAATCGTGCCGTCTTCATTGATGTTGATTTGGGTGCCAGTTTCTTCGGTGAGCGCACGGATGGTAGCGCCGCCTTTACCGATCACATCGCGAATTTTCTCGGGATTGATCTTCATGGTGAAGAGCTTGGGTGCGAAGTTAGACACTTCTGTTTTGGCTTCGCTCATGGCGTCTTGCATCTTGCCCAAGATGTGCATGCGCGCTTCTTTGGCCTGTGCCAATGCCACTTGCATGATCTCTTTGGTAATGCCTTGGATTTTGATGTCCATCTGCAAAGCTGTGACACCGTTGGTGGTACCGGCCACTTTAAAGTCCATGTCGCCTAAATGATCTTCGTCGCCCAAGATGTCGGTCAAAACCGCAAAGCGGCTGGCATCTTTAATCAGACCCATGGCAATACCGGCCACGTGGGCTTTCATGGGCACACCGGCGTCCATGAGGGCCAAACAGCCACCGCACACAGAAGCCATGGAAGAAGAACCATTGGATTCAGTAATTTCAGACACTACACGCATGGTGTAAGGGAATTCTTCTTTGGTAGGCAACACAGCGGCCAAAGCACGCTTGGCCAAACGGCCGTGACCAATTTCGCGACGCTTTGTAGAACCCATGCGGCCCACTTCACCAGTGGCAAAGGGAGGCATGTTGTAGTGCAGCATGAAGCGGTCTTCGTAATCACCGGCCAAGGCGTCAATGCGTTGTGCATCGCGCTCTGTACCCAATGTTGCGATGACCAAGGCTTGTGTTTCACCGCGTGTGAACAAGCTTGAGCCGTGTGTGCGTGGCAACACAGAGTTGCGAATTTCAATGGGGCGAACAGTACGTGTATCGCGGCCGTCAATGCGGGGCTCGCCTGCCAAAATTTGGCTGCGCACAATGTTGGCTTCGATGTCAAACAACATGCCTTCGACTTTGACGCTGTCAAACTCGACGCCCTCAGCCTTCAAAGCAGCCATGGTGGCAGCGTAAGTTTCGCGGCAAGCGTGTGTGCGGTTTTGTTTGTTGCGAATTTGATAAGCTGTGCGCAGTTTTTCTTCTGCATGCGCATTCACTTTGGCAATCAAAGCTTCATCCTTGGCAGGGGCAGCCCAATCCCAAGCGGGTTTGCCTGCATCGCGCACCAATTCATGAATGGCATTCACGGCAATGTTGCCCTGCTCGTGACCAAACACCACAGCGCCCAACATGATTTCTTCTGACAACTGCTGAGCTTCAGATTCCACCATCAAGACAGCGGCTTCGGTGCCCGCCACAATCAGGTCCATCTGGCTGTCTTTGCGTTGTGTTTGTCCTGGGTTCAAGACGTATTCGCCATTGATGTAACCCACGCGCGCTGCGCCGATGGGACCATTGAAAGGCACGCCAGAAATAGACAATGCGGCGCTAACGGCAATGAGGGCCGCGATGTCGGCATCGACTTCAGGGTTCAAAGAAACGGTGTGAACCACGACGTGCACATCGTTGTAGAAACCTTCTGGAAACAGAGGGCGTATAGGACGGTCAATCAGGCGACTGGTGAGTGTTTCCAATTCGCTGGGCTTGGCTTCGCGTTTGAAAAAGCTGCCAGGGATTTTGCCCGCTGCATAAGCTTTCTCAATGTAGTCCACGGTCAATGGGAAAAAGTCTTGACCTGCTTTGGAAATTTTAGAAGCCACCACTGTGGCCAAGACCACGGTGTCTTCAATGTTAACCAGCACAGCGCCGGATGCTTGGCGAGCAATTTCGCCAGTTTCCATGATGACCTTGTGTTGGCCCCATTGAAAAGTTTTTGTCACTTTGTTGAAAATCGACATGTTGATTCACTCCAGAAAATCACAGTGCAAACGGCTGCACTGAAAAGCCTAGATATTGACAGTCTGAACTCGATGCCATTCCATGAATGATCTGTGTTGAAACACAAATGATTGATGGAATGACACAGCGCGGGTTCGGTCTGAAAACGTCTTTTTAGAAAACTTAAAGTAGAAAACGCCTGAGCTAGCGGGCTAACTCAGGCGCTTGTCATCTTTCGATACGCTTATTTGCGCAGACCAAGTTTGGCGATCAGAGCAACGTAGCGGTTAGCGTCTTTGGACCGCAAGTAGTCCAACAATTTACGACGACGGCTAACCATGCGCAACAAACCGCGGCGACCGTGATGGTCTTTGGCGTGTGTTTTGAAATGGGGTGTCAACTCGTTGATGCGAGCTGTGAGCAAAGCCACCTGGACTTCGGGGCTACCCGTGTCATTGGCAGCGCGAGCATTGGCCTTGACGACCTCAGCCTTGATAGAGGATGCAATCATTTTTTCTTCCTTTTTTTCGTCTCTGAATCAAAGCAGCCAAGCTGCTTCAACCAATAAGGCGATGTTTTATAACTTGCGCAAGCGGTTTGGAATCAACTGCTGCGTGCGATCTTGTGCGGCGGTCTCCCGCTTGGCAAAGCCTCGGAATTATAACCACAGGCCTGATCTTGGGGAACCCCCTAGGGTTTAACTGGCTAAAAAAACAGTGCTCAGCCGGCCAGGAAGCTTCAAATTCACTTCAAAATAAGCTTCATATGGACAAAATCAGAATCGATAAATGGCTTTGGGCTGCCCGTTTTTACAAAACCCGGTCCCTGGCCACAGATGAAATTGGCAAAGGACGTGTGGCAGTCAATGACCAAACCGTCAAGGCTTCTAGAGAAGTCAAAGTGGGTGATACCGTCAAAGCCAGACAAGGCGACATCACACGAACAGTCAAGGTTTTAGGCATTAGCGACCAACGTGGACCCGCGCCAACTGCCCAAGCTTTGTACGAAGAAACGAATGACAGCCTTGAACTCAGAGACAAAATCAGCGTTCAAAAGCGTCTGTCCAGAGAACCCGCCCTGAGCATTGAACAGGGCCGCCCCACCAAAAGAAATCGCCGTGATTTAGAAAAAGCCAAGCAGGTGGGGTGGAACGACCGATGGAGCGCTTCCTTAGATCCAGACTGACGCCTAGACGCCAAATTACGCGCTTTACAGGGGTTTTCACCCTCCCCCCGCTTTTGTCTGCACTCTAAAGTGTGTAACGACAAAATCACAAATAGGAGTCATGCTGTGCAGTTTTCTAAACACCTCGCAAAGTCAACCCGCCGTTTTGGCATCAGCCTCATCGGAGCAGTCAGCTTGGCCAGTACGATGGGCTTTGGACTTCTCGCAAGTTCAAGCGCCATGGCGCAGGCCTACCCTAACAAGCCCATTCGTTTGGTTGTGACCTTCCCCACAGGCGGCGCACCCGACATTTTGGCCCGTTTGTTCAGTGAGAAAGCACAACTGGGACAGCCCATTGTGATCGACAATAAACCAGGCGCAGGTGGCAACATTGGCAGCGATGTGG
>CALCBL010000472.1 GCA_937897495.1 uncultured Burkholderiales bacterium | reverse complement strand
CAAGCAAGGTGCTTGTTAGAACTTCTCGACACGCTTCACCCGGGCAGGGTGGGCGAGCAACACACACGCAAAGAAGTTCATGTTGCGAATGGTGCAGCGCTTGGTGCACAAGCGCATACCGGCTTTGCGTTCAACCATCTCGACTTCGCCGTCTCTCTTGAAGGGCTGGGCAGATTTCGCATCAATGCTTATTTGCAAGCGCGCGGCCCCGCCATGGCCTTGCGGCTGATCCCTGACACATTGCCAGATTTGAAAGCCCTCAGAGCGCCAGAATGCGTGGCGTCTTGGGGCCGGCATGCCCATGGCTTGGTTCTCATGACCGGGCCCACAGGCAGCGGCAAATCAACCCTGCTTGCAGCCTTGTTGCACGACATCAACCAGCATTGTGAAGGCCACCTGCTCACCCTCGAAGATCCCATCGAGTATGAGCATGCACCGCTTCAATGTTTGATCCATCAACGTGAAGTGGGGCGCGACACCCCCGACTTTGAGTCGGGTTTGCGGGCTGCACTGCGTGAAGACCCCGATGTGATTTTGGTGGGCGAGATGCGCGACGCCGCCACCATTCGCTTGGCACTCACAGCGGCCGAAACGGGTCATTTGGTGTTGTCCACCTTGCACACGGCCAGCGCACCCCAGGCCGTTGACCGTCTGGTGGATGCGTTTGGGTCTCACGAAAAAGAAGCGGTGCGCGCTTTGTTTGCTGAAAATCTGATTGCCGTTTTAGCGCAAACGCTGTGCCCTCAACTGGGCGGTGTGGGGCGTGTGGCAGCGCATGAAATCATGGTGGGCACCCCAGCGGTTAAAAATCTCATCCGCGAGGGCAAGGTGAGTCAACTTTATTCAGCCCTTCAAACGGGACAGGCCGCTGGCATGCAAACGCTGGACCAAAGCCTCTTGCGCCACTTTCAGTCAGGTCGAATTTCGGCGGAAACTTTGCGACTTTTAAGCAAGTTCCACCCAAAACCACAATCTGATGGACAATTGCCAGCTTGAACCATTTTCCAACTTCACACCACAGACAATCATGAGCAGCCTGAACGCAAAAACCTACGAATCCGCTCCTTCTCAACATGTGGCCTTTTTAGGCCTAGGCGTCATGGGCTATCCCATGGCGGGTCACTTGGCCCGCGCTGGCCACGCAGTGACGGTTTACAACCGCAGCGCGGCCAAAGCAGCTGTATGGTGCCAAGAGTTTGCCG
>CALCBL010000471.1 GCA_937897495.1 uncultured Burkholderiales bacterium | reverse complement strand
CATGGCGGTTTTGATGTCCTCCATGTCCTTGGCTGTAAGGGCCGGTGCAGTGAGGCCGCCGCCTTGTTTGTTAATGCCTTTGTTGTTGGACAACTCACCACCCAACTTCACGGTGGTGTTGACCTTTTCACCTTGCACGGAGTCAACGGTGAGCACGATCAAGCCATCGTTCAGCAACAGCACGTCGCCAGCTTTCACATCGCGGGGAAGTTCTTTGTAGTCAAGCCCTACGCCTGTGAGATCACCCAGTTCTGTGCGGGAGGCATCAAGCACAAACTTGGCACCTGGCTCTAGCATGACCTTGCCTTCGGCAAATTTGCCGACGCGAATTTTGGGGCCTTGCAAATCAGCCATGATGGCCACTTCGCGACCCGCACGCGTGGCCGCTTCGCGCACCAAGCGCGCTCTGTCAATGTGATCTTGTGCCTTACCGTGGCTGAAGTTCAAACGAACCACATTGACACCCGCGCGAATCATGGCCTCTAACATGGCGGGATCGCTTGAGGCAGGACCTAGGGTGGCAACAATTTTTGTAGCTCGGGTTGGCATGTGAAAACTCTCCGGTGTAATTTAATTTCAATTTTCCCACGAAACGGGTTACATGCCGAGAACAAATGATCAGTTATCGCCTTTGATGCCTGCTTTTTCGACAACGCGGGCCCAACGTGTCAGTTCATTTTTCGCCAAGTCTCCCATCCGATCGGGTTTTCCGCCAACCACCACCATGCCTTGCTTGTTCATGGTGTCTTTCACATCGGGAAGTTGCAGCAAACTGTTGAAGTCTGCATTGAGTTTGGCCACCACCTCAGGCGGGGTGCCAGCCGGCACAAAAACGCCGTACCAAGTTTCAACCACACCATTTTGAACACCGAGCTCTTTCAGTGTGGGCACATTGGGGAATGCAGGAGAGCGCTCAGCACTCATCAAAGCCAGCATGCGCAAAGCGCCACTTTGCAAATGCGGTGCAGCTGTTTGCAAAGCCACAATGCTGGCTTCCACATGGCCGCCCATCAAATCGGTCAAAGCACCCGCGGTGCCTTTGTAGGGCACATGCAAAAGTTTGATACCGGTTTCTTGCGCCAACAACTCCATGGCCAAGTGTTGCGGCGAGCCTGTCCCAGGCGATGAATAGTTCAATACACCAGGTTGTCTTTTGGCAGATTCTTGAAAATCTTTGAACGTGTTCAATGGCGATTTACCTGATGTGGCAACACCCAAAGCACTGGTGCTCAACAGCACAACAGGCGTAAAGGCTTGTTGCGGGTTAAAGGGCAATTTAGGCATCAAAGCGGGAAAGGTGCCGTGCGCAGTGGCAGTGATCAAGACCGTCAGGCCATTGGGTGCAGACTTGGCAGCGATACCTGTGCCTATAGAGCCACTGGCGCCCGCTTTGTTATCGGTCACCACGGAAACTTTCCATTTATCGGCCAACTTAGGACCCAAAAGTCGCGCCAGCAAATCAGCCCCAGTGCCCGTTGTGAAAGGCACCAACAGCGTAACCGGGCCAGCAGGGTATGCGCTGTTAGCGGCAGGGCTGTTTTGGGCATGGGCAGCGCACAAGAAAAAAGTGCTACATGCCAATGCCGCTAAGCAAAAGGTCCTGCGGCGTGTGAAAGAGCTAGGCTGATTGGTTAATTGAGACATACAAAATTTCTTTCACTTAAACAGGCAATTTGCTTTTCCAAACACTCCAAGGGCGTTCCACTTGACCCGCATTGGTTTCAGCAGAATTGCGCGCTTCTTCCTCAGACAAATAAATCGGCTCGCCAGCGCCCATGCCAAAGCTCATTCGCATCGCATCAGCTTGTAATTTGGCATTGCCTTCTGTGTAGTAGGCGCGGAACACTGCGAGTTGAATCGAATTGGCTACCACGACATTGCCATGACCGCGCAGCAAAGCCACGGTGTTGTTGCCCAGTGTGTCGGCCAATGACTCGCCAATGCTTTGATTGCGAATCAGCATGTCAGAGGTTTCACCTAGGGTATCGCGAATTTCAAAGGTGGGCACGTTGCTGCCCAAGAAGCCGCTCATGTGGCAGATGGGGCGCAGGCGAGCACCTGTGACGCCAAACGGAATGATGGCCGGCGAGTGACTGTGGACCACTGAGTTCACGTCTGGGCGTTTTTTAAAGATCGCACTGTGAATGAATCTTTCCAAATAAGATTTTCTGCCCTGTGCATCGTGCACATCACCATTCAAGTCGCACTCCACAATGTCAGCGGCAGTCACTGATGCAGGCGCCATGCTTCGCGCTATGAAAAAGCGCTCTGGGTTTTCTGGATGGCGGACACTGATGTGGCCGAAGCCATCAAAAACGCCTTCGTTGGCCAAAATTTGATTGGCAGTGGCCAAGTCTTCTAAGAGTTGTTGAATCGCAGGTGAAGTTGGCATGGTGGTTTTCTTGTTGTGTGAATTTAAAGTTCAATTTACTTCGTTAGAAACAAGCGCGTCCAGTGCTGATTCCATTTCTCAGCCTCGTCAACCACGAGACTTGGATCTGTCATCACGTAATTGAAGTTGTTCAAATTAGATTTGACCTTTTGGTTGGCCGGTGGACGACCCATGCTGTTCAAAAGTGTTTGCGCCTCAGGTGACAGAATAAAGTCTGCCAACAATGCAGCGGCATGCGGATGCGGCGCGTTCCGTGCAACGCCTACACCTTGAGGGCGTGCCAGTGTGGGCTCAATGGGCACCCAATCGATGGGGGCACCACGTTGCTTCAACGACTGCGCATTGGCGTTGTAAATGGTCAAGCCCACATCGGTCTCACCCGCGGCCACCATTTGCGCCAACAAAATGTGACCTTTGCGAACATCTGGTTTTTGCTCTGACAATTTCCTGAAGAAAGTCATGCCACGTTGTTCGCCCAGCGAATTGACCAAGCCACCCATCCACTCGGCATCTGTCGATTCAATGGCAATGCGGCCTTTCCACTTAGGCTCTGTAAAGCCTTCATAGTGTTTGGGCAAGTCTTCGCGTTTGACCTTTTGTGTGTTGAAAGCCACCACAAAGAAATTCACACGATCGGGCATCCACATGCGGTGCTTGGGAATCATGCCTTGCGGTAAATCTGCGATGTGTGGACTGTGAAATTCGGACAGCATTTTTTCGCGGGCCAACATTTCCATCTCAGGTCCATTGGTTTCAACCACGTCCACCGTATGGCGCTTGGCACGGCCTTCGTTGACAACGCGCTGAACAACCCCTTCACTCAAGCCACGCCAGACGGTGACTTTGATGCCGTATTTTTTTTCAAACTCAGCCATCAAAGGCACCGACTCGGTTGGGGCCAAGGAGGTGTAAAGCGTGACGGCACCTTCTTTGCGAGCGCGTTCTAACAGCCAGGCTTCACGGTCTGGTGCTTTGTTCATGAAAATGGCATCGTGGGGCCCGACATTTTGCGGCACAGTGGTCTGCGCCACTGCAGACACACTGAGCAAAACTGTGGCCACACACATGGCAAGCCTTCGTGTCATGGCTTTAGAGCATTTCAAATCACGATCAAAACAAACTTGCGGCATGAAGTTCTCCTTCAAATGGAGGTCAAGGTGGATTTCACACGTGCAGCGTTCAGGGGTGCTTGGCGCATCCGGACACCCGTGGCATCAAAAAATGCATTGGCGATTGCCGCTGGCACCACGCGGCAGGTGGCTTCGCCCGCGCCGGTAGGAGGCGCCTCTGGGCGGTTGATTAACACAATGTCAATCTCTTCAGGGGTGTCATTGATTTCCAAAATGGGGTAGCTGTTCCAATCGACACTTTTGACTTTGTCGGGGGCGAACTGAACTTCTTCAAAAATTGTTCTGTACAGCGCTTGAACCAAA
>CALCBL010000470.1 GCA_937897495.1 uncultured Burkholderiales bacterium | reverse complement strand
CGCCTTTCATTCTTCACGCCATGCTGCTCAAAGATGCTCGCGACAAATTGCGTTTGTTTGAGTTACACCCCACCGACAGCAAAGCATTGGCCTCCAACGTGGCCCAGCTCGATGCCGGTCGCAGCATCATGATTGCTCGCGAAGACGGTTTTGAGTCGCTCAAAAAAATGTTGCCTCCGCCGCCATCAGCCACTGGCTCGAAGCGCGCCATGGTTCTCATGGACCCAAGTTACGAAATTAAAAGCGATTACGGGAAAGTGGCCGCTAACATACAAGACTGCTTGAAGCGATTTGCAACTGGCACATACTTGGTTTGGTACCCCATTATTCCTAGGCCTGAGGCGCACGATTTGCCTAAGCGCTTGCGCACTTTAAGCAATCAGGCTCAGAAACCTTGGATCAACCTCACACTGTCCATCGGTCGCAACACCGACGGCACCACAGCCGGTTTAGCCGCCAGCGGTATGTTTGTGGTCAATGCGCCTTTCACCTTAAAAGACAAGCTGCGCGAAGCCATGGAAGTGGTGGGTCCAGCGTTGGCGAGGGGTACTGGGCATAGCTGGGCGGTTGAGCACAGCTAATTACAAGAGTTGGTTGCTAGACGTTTACCCAGTTTTCAACCAACAGACCAGGTACGCGAACAAATTCATGCGTATTGTTCGTCACCAAAACCAGTCCCTCACTTCTGGCATGGGCCGCAATGTGCAGGTCATTCACGCCAATGGTTTGACCTGCTTTTTCTAAGACTGCGCGAATGTCACCGTAATGCATCGAAGCCTTGGCGGTATAGGGAAGTACATCAATCAAGCTTGTGAACTCTTCGATTGCACTCAGGTTCTCTTGAATGCGCGCACTTTTTTCAGCCCCATGCTGAAGCTCAGAAAAAGTGATGGCTGATATCGCCATGCGATTAGAGTTTTGATTAAACATGCCCATGACTTCGATAGGGCGCTTTTTCATCACATAAATGACGATGTTGGTATCCAACAAATACTTGAACATCAAAGCGCTTCTCGGTCTGATTGATTTTGCGAGCCACGATCGCTCATAAAGTCATCACTGACATGCGGTCCGTTTAGAAAAAACTCATCCCATCGGTGTCCTAAAGGTGAAATGATTCTGTCTTTTCCTCGGGCACGAACTTCGACCTTTTTGACGGACTCCGGTAAGCGCAATTCAGCCGGCAATCTGACAGCCTGCGTGCGATTGTTGGTAAAGACAGTTGAGATGGCCATTTATCTGCTCCAATTGTATATGGCTAAAGTATATGGCAAGAAGAATTATCCTGTTCTTAATTAGATACAAAAACACCAACGATTGACATT
>CALCBL010000469.1 GCA_937897495.1 uncultured Burkholderiales bacterium | reverse complement strand
GGCAGGGCCTAATTTTGGTATTGGTTCATCGCGTGAGCAAGCTGCAGATGCCTTGAAACAATTGGGCATTGCAGCGGTCATAGCGCCTTCTTACAGCGGGCTCTTTTTTAGAAATGCCTTTAACTTGGGCTTGTTGTTGCTGACCTGCCCTGATGCTGAAACTTTGCAAGAAGACGAGACCGTGCAAATCGATTGCGAAGGTACGCCTCAGGTGAAAAATTCACAAGGCCAAATATTGACATGCCATGCTGTGCCATCCTTCCTGATGGACATGGTGAATGCGGGTGGCTTGGTCAAGGTACTCAAACAACGCATGGCTGACAAAGCACTCAGCCAAACCGACGGATTCAAAGAACAAAGTACCCAATGATTGAGAAGACCATGGAATTGAAAACAGCGCTCGATCCTGTCACCCTGGCGGTGTTGCGTGGTCGGCTAGAGCAAGTTGCCGACGAGATGGATGCCACGCTGTACCGCAGCGCTTTCAACCCGATCATTGCAGAAGCGCACGATGCTTGCCATGGCATTTACGACGGTATCTCTGGTGACACCTTGGTGCAAGGCAAATCTGGCCTGCCCGTGTTTGTGGGCGCCATGGCGTTTGCTGTGCGTGCGGCTGCCAAAGCTGCTGCCACGCGCGGCGGTATGCAAGACGGTGACATTTGGTTGTTCAACGATCCTTATGAGGGCGGCACGCACGCCAACGATTTCAAATTGGTGCGGCCATTTTTCCGCGGCGGCAAACTTTTTTGCTTCTTGGCTTCGGCAGCGCACTGGCACGATGTGGGCGGTGCAGTGCCCGGCAACTACAACCCTGCCGCCACCGAGTGCTGGCAAGAGGCTGTGCAAATTCCACCTGTTCGCATTTTGCGTGCAGGTGTTCTAGAGGAAGATGTGTTGGCTATTCTGCGCGCCAACACGCGTTTGCCCGACAGCCTTTGGGGCGACTTGAATGGTCAACTGGCCGCTTTGGAATTGGGCGCCAAACGTTTGAATGGCTTGCTCGATGAATACGGCGACGCCAAAGTAGCGCAGGCCATGGTCGAGTTGCGCGCGCGTGCAGTGCGCCTGATGCGCTCGCACATTGGCAGCTTGCCCGATGGTTGCTACAGTTTTGAAGATGTGCTGGACAACGATGGGGTGGTCGACACACCGCTGACCATTGCGCTTGACATGACGGTCAAGGGCGATCGTTTGACGCTGGATTTTTCTCGCACATCTGCACAATGCGCAGGCCCTGTGAATATTTCCAAAGCCACAGCAGTGGCCGCATGTTATGTGGCTTTGAAGCATGTGTTTCCAGATGTGCCTGCCAATGCGGGTGTGCTCGATGCTGTGGACTTCATACTGCCAGATCGCTTGGTGATTAGCGCAGAACGCCCACGCCCAGTGGGTGGCTACACCGAAACCATTTTGCGCATGATCGATGTGATCTTCAGTGCCACTGCCTTGGCTGATCCAAAACGTGCTGTGGCGCATGCCTACGGCACCATCAATGCCTTGTCGATTGCGGGCCACCGTAGCGATGAGAAACGCAAAGGCCAGCGCTGGGTCATGTTCAGTTTCTTTGGCGGCGGTCACGGCGGTCATTCCGACGCTGATGGTTTGTCTCACAGCAATGCGCCTATTTCGACGGCCACCATTCCGCCTTTGGAAATTTTGGAAGCAGCATATCCAGTGCGCTTTACACAGTGGGCATTGCGTGCCAACTCAGGTGGCGACGGCCAGCACAGAGGTGGCTTGGGAGCGGTCTACGAAATTGAGTTGTTAGAAGAATCAGCCGAAGCTTTTATTTTTGGCGAACGTGGCAAAGCTTCGCCAAAAGGCATTGCGGGTGGTCAACCCGCTTTGCCCAATGTGTTCGAGTACGAAAACGACGGCGTTTGGAAAACCCCGCCCATGGTTTCCAAGATGCTGGGCATTCGCTTGAAAAAGGGCGAGCGTGTGCGCTTGCAAACACCGGGGGGTGGTGGCTGGGGCAAACCCAGCGACCGCAGTGCTGAAGCGCGCGCCAAAGACATTGAAGAAGCCTACGTTTCGAAGGGAAAAGCATGAGCCAGAAACGCTGGGTGGTGGGTGTTGACGTGGGCGGTACGTTCACCGATTTGTTTGTGCTCGATGAGCAAACAGGGACAGCGCGCATTGTGAAAGTGCCTTCAACCCGCGGCGAAGAAGCCCGTGGTTTTATGAATGGCATTCAGAAAATTTCTGAAGATGGTTCTGCTTCGGGTGTGGCCAGCATTGTGCATGGCACCACGGTGGGTACCAATGCATTGCTAGAACGCAAGGTAGCGCGCACTGGCATCATTACCACGCGCGGCTTTCGCGATGTGTTGGAGATGCGTCGTCGTGATCGGCCACAGACTTGGGGCTTGCGTGGCAGTTTCACGCCGATCGTGCCGCGTGCTCTGCGCTTGGAAGTGGACGAGCGCGTGTTGGCCGATGGTCACATTCACACACCCGTGAACATCGATCAAGTGAAAGCGCAAGCGCAAGCTTTGCTCGATGCTGGGTGCGAAGCAGTCTGTGTGTTCTTCATCAATGCCTATGCCAATATGGCCAATGAGCAAGCTGCTGTGGCTGCTGTGCGCGCCATGTGGCCCAACCCGCATGTGACTGCGGCCAGTGAAGTCTTGCCAGAAATTCGCGAATTTGAGCGCTGCTCTACGGCCACCCTGAATGCCGCTTTACAGCCTGTGGTGGGCAGTTATTTGACGCGCTTGGAATCCGACTTGCGTGGCCAAGGTTTTGACGGCGAGTTGCTCATTGTTCAAAGCAATGGCGGTGTGATGTCTCGCCAAACTGCTTGTGATGTGCCGGTTCGCACAGCCTTGTCAGGACCCGCTGCTGGGGTGATGGCATGTGCGGCCATTGCGCGCGCAGCTGGGTTTCCCAATGTCATGACTGGCGACATGGGGGGCACTTCCTTTGATGTGTCTTTGGTGGCAAAAGGTGAGGCTGCATTGGCGGCTCAAACTTCCATTGAGTTTGGCTTGGTGGTTCGCTCGCCCATGATTCAAATTGAAACCATTGGTGCGGGCGGCGGCTCTATTGCTTCTGTGGATGCCAGTGGCATGTTGCAAGTAGGCCCTGAGTCGGCTGGCAGTGTGCCAGGGCCGGCTTGCTACGACCGTGGCAACACAAGACCCACAGTGACCGATGCCAATGTGTTGTTGGGACGCATTGCAGCAGATCGTCCTTTGGGCGGCGGCTTGTTGCAAGCCATGCGCGCTGATTTGTCAGAAAAGGCCATTCAAACGCATGTGGCTGAGCCCTTGGGCCTCAGCACCATGGAAGCCGCTGAAGCTATTTTGACAGTGGCCAATGCCAAGATGGCGGGTGCGGTGCGTGTGGTGTCCATCGAAAAAGGACACGACCCCCGCCAGTTTGCTTACATGCCATTTGGTGGTGGTGGCGGCTTGCATGTGTGCGCCATGATGCGCGAAGTGGGTGTGGCTACGGGCATCGTGCCGCGTTACCCCGGTGTCACATCTGCGTTGGGTTGTGTCATGGCCGACATGCGCCATGACGCGGTGCAAACATTGAACCAAGCTTTGAGTGATGTGAATTTCAAAGATGTTGTGGCGCGCATCGACAAGTTGGCCGAGGCCTGCCAAACACGCCTCGATTCTGCGGGTGTGCGGTTTGTGGCCGTGGATGAAAGCATTGCGCTGGACATGTTGTTCACAGGTCAAACGCACACGCTTCAAGTCAATGTTCAGCGCGCGCAGTTAAGTGCAGAGGGTTTGCGTTTGGCCTTTACCGAGGCTTACCAACATGCGTTTGGCCGTGTGCTGGAAGGCCCCGTCATTCGCGTCATGAATTTGCGCTATGCGCGCATTGGCCGCAGACCTAAATTTGATTTGTCGGTGTTGGCCCCTGTGGGCGTTGGCAGCACGCAGCCTTTGGGTGTGCAGCGCGTGTACCACCAGGGTCAATGGTGGGATGCACAGCGCTATGCGCGCTTGGAATTGCCGGTGGGTGCGCAGGTTCAAGGCCCAGCCATCTTGGAGCAAGCCGATACCACGGTGTGGTTAGAGCCGGGCTTTGATGCCAAAGTAGATGCCATGGGCAATCTGTTGGTCACCGTTCAAGCCTGATGCCCACCTTTTCAGTTGGATTGAAGAAAGTTTTGTCATGACCCAAGATTCAAAGTTCGCAGCGGCCAGTACGGCCTTGATCATCGTCGACTTGCAAAATGATTTCTTGTCGCCGCAAGGTGCCTATGCACGTGGCAAGACTGTCAGTACAGAGGCCTTGTTGTTGCCTGCGCGCGTTGCGCCAGTGGCCCACGCTTTGAAGTCGCAAGGTGGCTATGTGGCGGCCAGTCAATTTACGTTGTGGCCTGACGCGAAGGGTGAACCGATGGTGTCGCCGCACCTGCTTGAGAAGCGCCCTTTTTTGCGAAAAGGTGATTTTGCGCCAGGCAGTGTGGGTCAAGACAACGTACCTGAACTCAAAAACTGCGTAGATTTGGTGGTGTGCAAAGTAGCGTACTCCGCTTTTTTCAATACGCAGCTCGATTGGGTTTTGCGCAAAGCGGGTATTCAAACGGTGGTGGTCTGCGGCATTGTGACCAATGGCGGAGTTGCCAGCACAGCGCGCGATGCGCATTTGCGCGACTACAGCGTTGTGGTTTTAAGTGATGGCTCTGCCGCCTTCAGCGATGCGCTGCATCAGGCCTCACTGGCCGATTTGGCTTCGATTGGCCAGGTTATCACCTGCGATGCATTCGTCAGCAGTTTGGCATGACCGGTTTGGCAGAAAATATTCACACACCTGTTGCCATTGTGGGCGCGGGTGCATGTGGCCTAAGCGCTGCATTGGCTTTAAGTCGACTGGGCATTGAATGTGTGGTGTTAGAGCGCGATGCTGTGCCTGCTGGCTCCACTGCTTTGTCCTCTGGGTTTGTGCCCGCACCTTGTACGCGTGTGCAGCAAGCAGCCCATGTGAAAGACAGTACCGACTTGTTTGCTCAAGACATCCAACACAAAGCGCATGGTCAAGCGGCGCCTGCTTTGGTCAAAGCCTACAGCGAAGCCATTGGCCCCGCGATGGACGCTTTAGAAGAGCATCACCACATTCCCTGGCAATTGCTCGATCAGTTTTTATACCCTGGCCACAGTGTTTACCGCATGCATGCTGTGCCTGAAAAAACAGGCGAAGGATTGATGAGCCGACTGCGGGCTGCTGCAGATTCAGCGGGTGTGGTGGTATTGACGCAAGCCCAAGTGACCGGGCTGGATGCGGATGCCAAGGGCCTTGTTCACGGCCTTCACTTCACCCAACCTGATGGAACTACTAGCCGCCTGTCTTGCGACGCCGTGATCTTGGCCTGCAATGGTTTTGGCGGCAATGCCGACATGGTGAAACAACATTTGCCCGCCATGAAAGATGCGCAGTATGCAGGTCATGTGGGCAACGATGGCAGTGCCATTGCATGGGGACTGCAGTTGGGTGCCGAGTTGGCCGACATGGGCGCCTACCAAGGTCATGGTTCTTGGGCTATTCCACAAGGCAGCCTTATTTCTTGGGCGCTCATGATGGAAGGCGGCATTCAAATCAACAGGTTTGGAGCGCGTTTTCACGACGAAACACAAGGGTATTCGGAAGCTGCCGTTCAAGTATTGAATCAGCCCGATGGTGTAGCTTGGACTGTTTTTGACAATCAGTTGCTGCAATTTGCCCAAGACTTTCCAGACTTTGTTGCAGCGCAAGCTGCAGGTGCCGTGAAGTCAGCAGCCAACGCAGAATCGCTCTCAGCCATCGTGGGGTGCCCGGCCATTGCATTGGACAAAACCATGGCCGAAGTCAATCAGTTGGCTGAAGCAAATGCACTTGAAAAGTCAGACGCAAAAGACCGTTGGGGCCGATCCTTTAAGCGACGACTCGAAGCGCCCTTTCATGCCATCAAAGTCACGGGTGCCTTGTTTCACACGCAAGGTGGCTTGAACATCAATGCGCAATGCCAAGTGCTTCAATCCAATGGCAAAACCTTGCCCAACTTGTATGCCGCAGGAGGTGCTGCGCGAGGTGTTTCAGGTGCAGAGGTTTGGGGTTATTTATCAGGCAATGGGTTGCTCAGTGCCATTGCCGGCGGTCATATTGCGGCGCATGCAGTCGCTCAAAAAATACGGGAGAACACGTGATGACATTGAAAGCCTCAGGTCCAGACTCAGAAGTCAAAGCGATTTCATTGGTTCAGCGTTTGAAGCAAGCCAAAGCATTGTTGGCACCAGGTGTGTACGATGCCCTCAGCGCTTTGATTGCCGAGCAAGCAGGGTTTGAAGCCTTGTATCTGTCGGGTGCCTCGATTGCCTATTCTCGTTTGGGTCGCTCCGACATTGGCCTCACCACGGCCACAGAGGTGGCTCAAACCTTGGCGCACATCACCGACCGAGTTGCGGTACCCGTGATTGTGGATGCCGATACGGGCTTTGGCAACGCACTCAACACGCAACGCACTGTGCGCGATTTTGAGCGTGCAGGCGCTGCCATGATTCAAATTGAAGATCAAACATTTCCCAAACGCTGCGGTCATTTGGATGGCAAAGGTGTGGTGCCTGTGGCAGAGATGCAAGGCAAATTGAAAGCCGCATTGGATGCGCGTCACAGCAGCAACACCCTCATTTTGGCGCGCACCGATGCGTTGGCAGTAGAAGGTATTCAGTCTGCTTTAGACCGTGCCGAAGCCTACTTGGCCTGCGGCGTCGATGCCTTGTTCATTGAGGCATTGCGCACACCCGAGCAAATGCAGCAAGCGTGTGCACAATTTGCGCACCGCATTCCTTTGTTGGCCAACATGGTGGAGGGCGGTCAAACGCCCATTCAAAGTGCCACCGAGTTGGGTGAGCGCGGATTTAGAATTGTTATTTTTCCAGGTGGCACAGCACGCGCAGTAGCGCACACCTTGCAGGGCTACTATGGCAGCTTGAAGGCGCACCAAACCACCACACCTTGGCGCGACCAAATGCTGAATTTTGATGATCTGAATCAACTGATTGGCACCCCTGAGCTATTGGCCCTCGGAAAAAAGTACGATGGCAAATGATCAATCCGCAAACTAAACACGTGTGTGTCATTGGCGCTGGCATTGTGGGCTTGTCCACGGCTTGGCGCTTGATGCAAGACGGCTGGCAAGTGAGCGTGATCGAAGAAAGTGCGGCGCCTGGCTTGGTCACCAGTTATGCCAATGGTGCGCAACTGTCGTACAGCTATGTAGCGCCTTTGGCCGAACCTTCTGCGCTGACCAATTTACCCAAGTGGCTGCTTCAAAAAGATGGGCCCTTGCACATTCACCCCTCAGTGTCGCCCACTTTTTTGCGTTGGACTTTGAGTTTTGCATTGCACTGTACAAGCGCCAGTGCACAGCAAACGACCCGCGATTTGTTGGGCCTGGGTTATTTGTCACGCCGTATTTTAAGAGAGTGGTTGGCCAATGTGCCCGCCAGTTGGGCCACTGCAGTGGGCCTAGATTACCGCACGAATGGCAAGTTGGTGGTGTTTCGCGACCCAGCCGCATTGGCTTCGGCCAACGCACAAGTGAACTACCAGCGCAGCTTGAATGTGGGCTGTGAGCAGCATGTGCTATCGCCATCTGAATGCGTGCAAACAGAGCCAGCACTTGCAGCCATGCAAAGTAAGTTGGTGGGCGGTATTTACACGCCCTCAGAAGATGTGGTGGACAGCCATGGCCTGTGCAAGTACCTTGAGCGTTTGATTGTGTCGCGCGGTGGCAGCTTGCATTACGACACTCGCATCACAGGAGCCGTACTCGAGGGGCGTCGATGCATCGCTCTGAAACTCAAGTCACAAAGCACGGTATTGCAAGACGCGCAATCCGAAAAAGCGGCAGACATGACAGAATTCAAAGCAGACTTCTTTGTGGTGGCCGCAGGCCTGAGCAGTCGCGAGTTGCTGCAAAAATTTAATACGCGTGCACCCTTGTTGGGACTGAAAGGCTTTTCCATCACGCTCGATTGCGAGCATGGCATTGCGCCTTCTATGTCCATCACCGACAGTCATCACAAAATAGTGTTTGCCAAACTGGGTAATCGTTTGCGCGCAGCGGGCATGGTCGACTTGGGACGTGAAAACAGAGAGCTTGATGCGAATCGCATTGCAGCCTTAATTCAGCAAGCACGCGACAATTTTCCGGAGGCTGGAGATTACGGTAAGGTGCAAACTTGGGCAGGCCTGCGGCCTGCAACGCCTTCGAGTCGACCCATCATTGATCAAACGGCTTGCGAGAATGTGTATGCCAACATTGGGCATGGCACTTTGGGATTGACGCTGGCAGCAGGATCTGCTGATTTGTTGGCCGACAAATTGGCAGGGCGCACCAGTAGCCTGCCATCAACGCCTTTTACTTTCAAATCCGCTTAGGATTGAACAGCTGGCGCAATACGCATTCAAGACCTCGCACTCTAGCGCGTCACGGATACCCGTTGGGATTTTGTGACTGCCAGCGCCAAGTGTCTTGGCACATGTCATCCAATGACTTCTGTGCTTTCCAATTTAAGACCGACTGGGCTTTGTGAGGATCTGCCCAAGATGCCGCTACATCGCCTGGTCTGCGCGATACGATTTTGTGCTTGAGTTCTTTACCGCAAGCTTTTCCAAATGCATTCAGCATTTCAAGGACGCTGTTGCCTTTGCCAGTTCCTAAGTTAAAGATGTGATGGCCTGCCTTGCTGTGGCCATGGGTTAAGGCG
The DNA here is from genome assembly GCA_937897495.1 of uncultured Burkholderiales bacterium. GTDB lineage: Bacteria > Pseudomonadota > Gammaproteobacteria > Burkholderiales > Burkholderiaceae_C > Limnohabitans_A. Next base: position 349 of record CALCBL010000469.1, on the reverse strand, counting down.
GAAAGATGCCCTTGGGCCAAATCAATCACATGAATGTAGTCCCTCACACCAGTGCCATCTGGTGTTTGGTAGTCATTGCCAAATACCTGCAGTTCTTCTCGTCTTCCAACTGCGACTTGCGCTAAAAAAGGCATTAAATTGTTGGGAATGCCTTGTGGGTCTTCGCCCATCAATCCGCTCGCATGGGCACCTACGGGATTGAAATATCTAAGTGCAGTGATAGACCAACTCGGGTCTGAAGAACAAAGATCCGCAATGACTTTTTCCACCATCAATTTGCTTTGGCCATAGGGGTTGGTGGCGGAAGTGGGTGCGTCTTCTTTCAAAGGCATCTCTATCGCATCGCCAT
>CALCBL010000468.1 GCA_937897495.1 uncultured Burkholderiales bacterium | reverse complement strand
GGGTGAGGGTTTTGATGGTTCTTTGAGCAAGCATGGGCTGATTTTAAATTCTCAAACCCAAGCTTGCATCCAGAAGGCTTTGGTGAGCCACTGCGTTTAGAAAATCAGTCGGCTTGCTTGCGCAAGAAGGCTGGAATTTCAATGTCGTCCATGCCAGCAGACGCCATGCCATCTACCTTGGCAGCCGCTTGTGTGCGGTTGGTACGCCACACGCTAGGCGTGTTCAAACGGCCGTAGTCGCCACCCAAGGCTGGGCTTTGAGCACCCAATGTGGGTGACACAGCATCGTGCGAGTCAACAGTAAACGGTGCATCGTATGTACCGGTGCGCAGCACTTGCAAAGGAGGTGCTGTGCGGCGTGCACCTTGGCTTGACAGGCCCGTAGCCACCACAGTGACGCGAATTTCGTCGCCCAAGCTCTCGTCGTAGGCTGTACCGTAAATAACGTGTGCGCTTTCTGAAGCATAGGCACGGATGGTGTTCATGGCTTGCTTGGACTCGCTCAATTTGAGTGACCCTTTGGCGGCGCTGATCAACACCAACACGCCTTTGGCACCAGACAAATCAATGCCTTCCAACAGTGGGCATGCTACGGCTTGCTCAGAAGCAATGCGAGCACGGTCAGGACCACTGGCTGAAGCAGTACCCATCATGGCTTTGCCGGGCTCACCCATCACGGTGCGCACGTCTTCAAAGTCGACGTTCACATGGCCAGGCACATTGATGATTTCTGCAATACCGCCGACAGCATTTTTGAGCACGTCATTGGCGTGCGCAAAGGCTTCATCTTGGGTCATGTCTTCACCACCTGGCAACTCCATGAGCTTCTCATTGAGCACCACGATCAGTGAATCCACGTTGGCTTCCAATTCTGCCAAACCAGATTCAGCACTTTGCATGCGGCGACCGCCTTCAAAGTCGAACGGCTTGGTGACCACACCCACAGTGAGGATGCCCATTTCTTTGGCAACGCGTGCAATCACAGGTGCTGCACCTGTACCGGTTCCACCACCCATGCCGGCCGTGATGAACAACATGTGCGCGCCTTCAATGGCCGCGCGGATGTCCTCAATGGCTTCCTCGGCCGCATCGCGACCTTTTTCAGGCTTGCTACCTGCACCTAAACCGGTGTGACCCAATTGAATAAAGCGGTGCGCTGCGCTGCGCGCCAATGCTTGCGCATCGGTGTTCGCGCAAATGAATTCAACGCCCTGTACATTGCGCTCGATCATGTGCTCAACGGCGTTACCGCCGCCACCGCCCACGCCGATCACTTTGATTTGCGTTCCTTGATTGAACTCTTCGACTTGGATCATTTCAATGCTCATGGTGCTCTCCTAAAACTGTTGCAGTTGCTTAAAAATTGATTTTTGAAAATTTTATTTTTTTTGGATTAACTGGGTTTCAACATCGCCGATGCGGACTCCCCCTTGCCAAGTAAAGTTTGCGCCAATCCATCAGAAGTTACCCACGATGAAATCTTTGAAGCGTGTGAAGGCGTTGTTCATCGAACCCTTCTTTTGTGAGACTTTGAAACCTCTTAGGCGCGCCAAACGGGCTTCTTCCATCAAGCCCATGACGGTGGCCACGCGGGGTTGGCTGACCATGTCAGACAAAGCGCCGTTGTATTTGGGCACGCCGCGGCGCACAGGTTTCAAGAAGATGTCTTCGCCTAACTCCACCATGCCAGGCATGACAGCGCTGCCGCCTGTCAGCACAATGCCAGAGGACAAAACTTCTTCATAACCTGACTCGCGAATGACTTGCTGAACCAGCGAGAAAATTTCTTCGACGCGCGGCTCAATCACACCGGCCAGAGCTTGCTTGGACAACATGCGGGGTGCACGATCACCCAAACCTGGCACTTCGACTTGTGCCTCAGGATCGGCCAACAATTGTTTGGCACAACCACTCTCCACCTTGATGTCTTCGGCATCTTTGGTGGGCGTGCGCAGCGCCATGGCAATGTCACTGGTGATCAAGTCGCCAGCAATGGGAATGACAGCCGTGTGGCGAATGGCACCGTTGGTGAAGATGGCCACGTCGGTGGTGCCTGCACCAATGTCTACGCAGGCTACGCCTAACTCGCGTTCGTCTTCAGTCAGCACGGCCAAACTAGAAGACAAGGGATTGAGCAAAAGTTGATCAACTTCTAAACCGCAACGGCGCACACACTTGATGATGTTCTCGGCAGCACTTTGCGCACCGGTCACGATGTGCA
>CALCBL010000467.1 GCA_937897495.1 uncultured Burkholderiales bacterium | reverse complement strand
CATGAGTAGCGAATAGCCATCTGGTTTGGCCCTTGCCCCCTTGGCGGTGCCGATGGCGCCGGATGCGCCTGCCGTGTTGTCCACCACAATTTGCTGGCCCAATATCTTTTGCATAGAACCTGCAAACAAGCGCGTGATGGTGTCGCCAGGGCCGCCAGGGGCATAGGGCATCATCATGGTAATGGGCTTGCTAGGATAGTCTTGCGCAGTAGCATGTCCGAACCCAACACTTCCCAATGCACACAAGGATAAAACCAGGGCTCTGCGAATGTGTGATTTAAATTTCATGGGTTTTGTCTTTGTTTAAGTTTTAAAAATAGGGGCTTGAATGGCCATCAAGCGAGCAAGCGTTTTCGGATGTCTGAGGGTTCTAAAACTTCCAGCGGAAATGCACCGCCGCCAGGAATGCCGACTTGCGTGGCATTCAAAAGCATAGACACCATGACGTAAGTGCCTGACAAAACAGTGAGGTCAATGACCGCCTGCTCCCCCATCTTGTTCACGGCTTCTTGCCAAAGCGCATCGGGCACTCTGTGATTCAAACTGAGTTGAACGCAGTAGTCATACACCAAGCGCTCATCGTCTGCCATGCTGTTCGGCCGTTTGCAGGCTTGCAAATCTTTCATCACTGCATCAGAAAGGCCTGCTTTTCTGGCAATGGTTTCGTGTGCCCACCACTCGTATTGCGCATTGGAAATGCGTGCCTGAATCAAAATGGCAAATTCATTGAGTCGCTTGTTGACTGTGGTTCTGAACCTCAGGTAATCCAAGAAGTCAAAGCACCTTCTGGCCATTTCGGGGCTTCGCAACAAGGCGTTGTAAGGCCCGCCCAGAGCTGCACTGGATATTTTGAGAATGTCATCTGCCAAGGGCTTCACGGAAGCGGGCAGGTCGTCGTAAGAGATTTGGGATAGTCGTTCGTTCATGTCTAAATTTTAGGCACTCGCTAAATGGGCAGTGGGAGGATAAACCCGTGGTTCTAGTTGCTTTGAGGTGAAGGCTTTGCTTCAAATCCCAAGCAAGGGCGACCATCTGAATTCATCACCTGAATGCTGGGCAAGACTTGAGACTTGAAGCCGAGCAGTTTGCAAGAGTAGGACATTTTGGGATCC
>CALCBL010000466.1 GCA_937897495.1 uncultured Burkholderiales bacterium | reverse complement strand
GTAAAAAAGCCGACCACGGGGGGTCGGCTTGGCTACAAATGCTTGCGATCAATCAGGCAGGGCCGTCTGTTTTTTCCACGCTTGTATGCTTGGTTTGAAAGAACTTGCCAATTACGGCTTTAGAGCATGGCCTTGAGCAAACGGGCCATTTCTGAAGGATTGCGGGTAATTTTGAAGCCGCATTCTTCCATGATGGCCAATTTGGCATCGGCTGTGTCGGCGCCGCCAGAGATCAAGGCACCGGCGTGGCCCATGCGCTTGCCTGCAGGGGCCGTCACGCCAGCAATAAAGCCAACGATCGGTTTTTTCATGTTGTCTTTGCACCAGCGTGCGGCTTCGGCTTCGTCGGGTCCGCCAATTTCGCCGATCATGATCACGGCATCGGTGTCGGGGTCGTCGTTGAAAGCGCGCATCACGTCGATGTGCTTCAAGCCGTTGATAGGGTCGCCACCAATACCGACTGCAGAAGACTGGCCCAGACCGATTTCGGTGAGTTGCGCCACAGCTTCATAAGTCAATGTGCCTGAACGAGACACCACGCCAATGCGGCCTTTGCGGTGAATGTGACCGGGCATGATGCCGATCTTGATTTCGTCGGGGGTGATCAAACCTGGGCAGTTAGGGCCAAGCAACAAAGTCTTCTTGCCGCCAGCCGCTTCTTTGGCGCGCATGCGATTGCGAATTTCGAGCATGTCACGGACAGGAATACCTTCGGTGATGCAAATGGCCAAGTCGAGGTCGGCTTCTACGGCTTCCCAGATGGCTGCAGCCGCGCCAGCGGGCGGCACATAAATCACAGACACCGTGGCGCCTGTGGTGGAAGCCGCTTCTTTGACGGAAGCGTAAATAGGAATGTTGAAGATGGACTCGCCCGCTTTTTTGGGGTTCACACCTGCAACGAAACAGTTTTTACCGTTGGCGTACTCTTGGCATTTTTCAGTATGGAACTGACCGGTCTTGCCGGTGATACCTTGGGTAATGACTTTGGTGTCTTTGTTGATAAAGATAGACATGTAATTAACCTTTCACCGCTTTAACGGCAGCTTGTGCTGCTTCTGCCATGGTGTCCACGGAAATAATGGGCAAACCGCTTTCTTGGAGCATCTTCTTGCCCAAGTCTTCGTTGGTGCCCTTCATGCGAACGACCAATGGCACGTTCAAGTTCGTGGCCTTGCAAGCGGTGATCACACCGGTTGCGATGGTGTCGCACTTCATGATGCCGCCGAAGATGTTGACCAAAATGGCTTTCACTTTGGGGTTCTTCAACATGATCTTGAAAGCTTCTGTAACCTTCTCGGGGGTGGCGCCGCCGCCCACGTCCAAGAAGTTGGCTGGCTCGGCGCCAAACAACTTGATGGTGTCCATGGTGGCCATGGCCAAGCCCGCACCGTTGACCAAGCAACCAATGTTGCCGTCTAAGC
>CALCBL010000465.1 GCA_937897495.1 uncultured Burkholderiales bacterium | reverse complement strand
TGCAAAACCGTCTGCGGCTTAAAAAATGGGCAACGCCAGAAAACACCAAATCAGCAAACACCGACTCTAAAAAAGATGCAAAACCAGATTGGCAAGTCAGCCTTGAACCTAGCTTACCGCCAGTGGCACAAATGAAAGCCCTCAGCACCCCAGAATTTTTCAATCGACTCATGCAACTGATGGTCAGTAACCCAGCTTCAAAAGAAGATGCCCCTCTGATAGAAAGACTGGCACAACTTGAAATTAAACCTGGCCAAGCCGTGCATTTAAGCTGGTCGAACGCATTGAGTTTTAGCTTAGGACGTTGGATTGCCAACCAGCGCGTCATGAAGGCATTGAACACCAAAGCTCAAGATGGAAGCTGGTCTTACCCGCCTTTGAATTTGGGCCGCTATGGCACCGACTACAACACGCGCGCTGCGGTGGCCATGGTGGGTCTTGGCGCTAACTTGCCAGAGGATGCGATGTACCCCAACACCGCCCTTGACCACCAAGGTCAAGCACTGAATGGCAAGCACCGATACCGCTTGCATTTTGCGGCCAATGCGCTGCCACCCGTCAAAGCTTTTTGGTCGATCACGGCTTACGGAGCAGATGAGTTTTTAATTGACAACCCGATGCAAAGATTTGCCATAGGTGACCGCGATCCCTTGGTTTTCAATGCAGATGGTTCTCTTGACCTTTGGGTGCAAGCCACACCCCCTTCTCAGAAAGAAGCCGCGGCCAATTGGTTGCCCGTTCAAATCGGTGCTCCGTTTTTACTCAATGCGCGTCTGTATTGGCCAGAGGCCAAAGCATTGAATGGGCAATGGAAAATGCCAGTGCTTGAACGGCTGAACTAAGACACTCAAGTGACTTGCTTCAAGACCAAGTAGTTTGTAATCAAGCCTTGCACATAGGCCCTGATATTGGGTGGATTCACAGGCCGACTTAAAGCCTGGTAACCACCCACAATGGCCAGATAAAGAAGCGCCGCCAAATCACGCGCTTTGGCTTTGTCTTTGACGATCGCCAAAAATTTTGATTCAAACAAATTGATGCGCTCAGCGTCAACTTCTACCAACAGCTGAGCTGCACCAGCATGCAAATGACTTAAGGCTCTCAAGGCTTGCTCAAACAAAAGGTTTTCTAATTCTGAGCCAGCTTGATTGAAAGCGGCATCCACCACAAACTCCAAATCTTGTATAGGATCATCGCTGCGATGAGATTTCAATTTTTCATCCAGTTCGAGTTGGGCTAATTTCCAACGCATCAGCAAACTGCCAACCAAGTCAGCATGGTCGGTAAAGTGCCAGTAGAAGCTGCCTCGCGTGACCTTGAGCTTTTCTGCGATTGCTAAAACCTTGACATTGTCAAAGCCACCCGCCACCACCGCTTTGAAAGCTTCGTCCAGCCAATTGTCCCGAGTTAGACGAGTTCCTTCGGCGATCATTGACTTAGGCTTTTGATTTTGATTTTGATTTTGAAGTGGTGTATCCATAAGCGTCATGCTCTATTTTGATGCATGTCTATTCGTCCCATAAATTTGCATTTGCTAGCGAAAACCCTAGACTTGCATTCATCTTTGCTGTGCTAGAGTGAATTGTCAATACACTAATGTACTGACTTCCCAATTATTGGAGACACCCATGATCTCGTCGAAGTTTAAAAAAATTAATTCCAAGCTGCTGTTATCAGCTATTCCTATGGCTTCACTGTTCATTATCGGTACCCATGCCCATGCAGCAGAAAGCTGGAAGTTGCGTCAAGCGCCGGTTGGAAGTTTTGGTGGAGACATAGCCGCTCCCGCAGATAAACCAGGTTTTTTTGGTGGCGTGAGTATCAGTACACCCACCATTACAGGCATTAAAGGCCCAACAGGAGATGCCTATACTCACCCATCGGGTACCACAAACGTCCCCCTTGGCGCCCTCAACCCAGCACTGGCACCCTACAACGCTTACAGAGCATCCGTTGCAAATGGGGCTGTTAGTTTTAATCAAGATCAAACTCAGATTAATGTGGGTGGCGGCTACATCACAGAGGGCACTTACGCAAACGGCAAGCTCCTGTTTGCTGCCAATGTGCCTTTTATCAAAGCAACACGCACAGCTTCACTCGTTTTTCCGAATGCGACATTCACAGGCCCTGCTGGCCCTGCACAGCTTCCAGCGGCTATTACCGGTCCTGTCAACAATGCAGTTCAAGCGAAATCCGTAGCTGCCTCTAAACTTGCCTCTGACACCAATGAAGGGCTTGGCGATACAGAACTTTCTACGCTTTGGGTTAGAAATGAAGATCGTTTAAGACTTACTGCGGGCGTTTCTTTGTTTGTGCCCACTGGCAAATTCGACGCTGTCAGACAAACGAATCTGCAATCCAACCCTGGATTCGGTGATTTCTACACCGTCAGGCCGGGTGCAACAGCCAGCTACAACTTAGACCCCAAAGAACGCATTACCGTTGCCGGAAGAGTTGCTTATGGCTTTAATACGGTTAACAAAGACACCAGCTACAAGAGCGGCAATTTCATTTATGCAGAAGGCGGTATCGTCAAGGTGAGTGGTGATTTTGCTTTTGGCTTTAATGTATTTTCAATTCAGCAAATCAGTGACGACTCCTATTCAGGGACAGATAAAGCCAAAATTGTCAATGGTCGTTATAAAACCATGGGTGGCGGACCCTTCATTTCGTACAAGTTGCCCGGCCAAGACATGGCTTTGAATTTTCACATCAGCAATAACTTCCAAGGTGAAAATGCAATTGTCGTGAAGAGCTACCAACTGCGTTTAATACGTGCCTTTTGATTGAATATTCCTTGAGCGTCAATTCTCATAGAGACATATTCAAATAGTCAATGTTCTTTCGGAGCCCAAAAAGTTGGCTGATGCCTGTCATCAGCCAACATTTTTTATCTCGTAGCAGGCTTCTTAATCTTAGGAAAAAAGCGGAACAACTGAGGAACTCGCAAAGTCGGCCTCATGTGCTTCATGTCTTTCTTCAAACCGACGAGCCCTATTCTCAACTCTTGACGCAAGCTTTGCCAAAGTTGCAATCGAGGTATGCCGTTTCTGTTTTGCAACATTGGGTGTCAGAGCCCGACGACTCAGCAGTCCCTGAACGTGAAAAATTAAAAGCCTATAGCCAAATTGACGCAAAGCGATTGGCGGTTGAATACGGGTTGGTGTTTCCTGCCCCCTTAGACAAATCATCCAACTCAGAAACGTCTTTGCAAGAAGCGCATCAGCTTCGAAAAAAATGGGGTCATTATTTAAGCGGCGTGATTTATTACGAGGGCGAGTGGTATTGGGGCATTGATCGTTTGCATCATCTCGAGTCTCGTTTGAATGATTTGGGCTTGTCCACTCAAGCACAATCACTCGGACTTCACAAAGCCAAACCACTTTTCTTCACACCGCAATATCAGCCTGTTGCGCACGTTCCAGAGGGTACTGACATCGATTTTTATTTTTCATTTCGAAGCCCCTACTCCGCGATCAGTGCAGCGCAGATTTTCAATTGGGCCAAAGAGAATGGCGTGCAAGTGAACTTGAAATATGTCTTGCCCATGGTCATGCGAGGTTTACCCGTTCCGGCTGATAAAAGAAGATACATCAGCCTTGATGCGGCGCGGGAAGCCTATGTTCAAAACGTCAATTTTGGTTGCTTGAATGACCCTGTTGGCAGACCCACTGAGCGGGGTTTGTCGCTCATTCCTTTTGCACAAATGCATCAACTTGCAGAAGCTTATGTCATGTCATTTATGCAAGGTGTGTGGTCTGAGGGTTTGGATGCTGGCACCGATCAACACTTGAAAATCATGGTTGAGCGTGCAGGCTTAAACTGGCCCGCCGCCAAAGACATTTTAAAAAGTGATGCCAACGAATTGCTCTGGCGTGCCACGGCTGAACAAAATAGGCAGTCACTTTTTGCACTCGGCTTGTGGGGCGTTCCCTCCTTTAAATTTGAAGATACCGCGGTCTGGGGTCAAGACAGATTCTGGGTCATTGAAAAAGCCTTGCACGATCGGTTTGATCTGCCTCCCTCTCATTGAATCATGACATTCTCAAGCAGTACCTTTCGAACTTTCCTAGCAGTTTCGGCCGTTGCAGCGCTTGTCATTTGCACGCCAGTTTGGGCAAAACGACCTAACATCGTTGTGATGTTGGCAGACGACTGGGGCTTCAGTGATGTGGGCGCTTTTGGCGGTGAGATTCAAACACCGAATCTGAACCAATTGGCAAATAGCGGCATTCGCTTTTCTAATTTTCATGTCAGCGCGTCTTGCTCTCCGACCCGATCCATGTTGCTCACAGGCGTCGACAATCACCTGAATGGTGTGGGCAACATGCGCGAGACCATC
>CALCBL010000464.1 GCA_937897495.1 uncultured Burkholderiales bacterium | reverse complement strand
CTCACGCATGTTTATGGCCTAACCGAAGTTTATGGGCCTGCCAGCGTTGCGGTCAAACGCGAGTCTTGGGCCCACGAAAGTCTGACAGAACAAACTCGCTTGAATGGCAGACAAGGTGTGCGGTATGTGCTTCAAGAAGGCATGACCGTCATGGACCCTGAAACCATGGCAGAGTGCCCTGCCGATGGTGTGACCATGGGCGAGATCATGTTCAAGGGCAACATTGTGATGAAGGGCTATTTGAAAAACCCAAAGGCTACCCAAGAAGCATTTGCAGGTGGCTGGTTTCACACCGGTGACTTGGCCGTGATGGAACCCGATCGCTATGTGAAAATCAAAGATCGCAGCAAAGACATCATCATCTCAGGCGGTGAAAACATCAGCTCTCTCGAAGTAGAAGATGCAATCTACCGTCATCCGTCTGTTTTGGCATGCGCAGTTGTTGCCAAACCAGATCCCAAATGGGGCGAGACGCCCTTGGCATTTGTGGAGGTCAAATCTGATGCCACCGTGTCTCAAGCAGACTTGATAGCGCATTGCAAGACTTTGTTAGCCAGTTACAAAGTTCCCAAAGAGATACGCTTTGAGGAAATTCCAAAAACCTCTACTGGCAAAATACAAAAATTCCAACTGCGCGAACGCGCCAAAAATGCCAATTGAATTTAAAAGGTAATTACCATGACAAACCCAGACGCTCCCTTGGTTCTTCGGCACGATGATGATCGCGGCGTGTGCACCCTCACCTTGAATCGGCCAGCCGCTTTCAACGCATTGAGCGAAGAGATGCTGACCGCCTTGCAAAGCGAGCTCGACAATTTGTCCAAAAGCCAGAAGCTGCGGGTACTTGTCATTGCAGCGTCTGGCAAAGCTTTTTGTGCGGGGCATGACCTTCGACAAATGCGCGCTGAGCCCTCTATGGATTACTACCAAAAGCTCTTTTCCCAATGCGGTGAAATGATGATGAGCATTCAAAAATTGCAAGTCCCCGTCATTGCCAAAGTGCAAGGCATTGCCACGGCCGCAGGCTGCCAACTGGTTGCGCAATGCGATTTAGCTGTGGCTTCTTCTGAAGCCAAATTTGCCGTCAGCGGTGTCAATTTGGGTTTGTTTTGCGCAACGCCCAGTGTGGCTTTGTCTCGCAACGTGTCGCGCAAAGCCGCTTTTGAAATGTTGGTCACTGGCGATTTCTTAAACGCCGAAGATGCCTTGAAGCAAGGCTTGATCAATCAAATTGCCGCTCCCGAGGAGCTCGACGCTTGCCTAGAAAACTTGCTTGCCAAAATTCTTTCAAAGCCCCAAGTTGCGTTGGCCATGGGCAAAGAGTTGTTTTACATGCAACTCGAAACTGGCATTGAAAAAGCCTACGAATATGCGTCGCAAACCATGGCTTGCAACATGATGGACAACTCGGCACTCGAGGGGGTGCAGGCGTTCATAGAAAAAAGAAAGCCCAATTGGTCTGCCACTTAGCAGCATTGGGGTTTAGCAGATCTGCCATTCAGGCATTGGCTGCCAAATCTAAAAAGACCCGCCCGTTCTCAATTTTGACGGGCCATGCTTTGGCAGGCTCTGTGGCTGGGCCGCATGCAATGGAGCCATCGCGCACATCAAACAGGGCTTGGTGAAAAGGGCACTCCACAAAGTTGCCCTCGACGAAACCTTCGCAAAGCTTGGCATTGCCATGACTGCATTCATTGTTGATTGCAAAAACGCCATCATCCACTTTGAAAATAGCAATATCGAAATTCAGCGGTGTGACAGCGATGCCTGCACCTTCAAATAAATCAGCCTCAGCGGCTACGTCAATCCAGTTGCTCATGTTTAGATGGGATAAATGATGGAGTTGGGAATCATCTCACTGTCATAGATGCAAAGGCGCTCTTCAAATTTAAAGCCCTCTGGCGTTTGAACAATGATGTCAAGGTAGCGGCCCACATTGAAAACGGTCGACTCTTTGTCAAGTTTGGTGCGAAAAACTGCGTAATTGGCTTCACTGAAAATACGGCCTTGTTCTACTTTGCGCACGACGGGCGCGCCCACCACATGTCGCTGGTAATAGGGGTCGTGGAACAAAGTTTCGGAAATGCCATAGACCCGGTCTTTCAGCATGCCTTTGCTGGTGAGCGACAAAGTGGCCAGAGGAAAACCCCGCTCGTGATTCTCGCGAGGCTGAAGTTTGTAGACACACTTTTCAGTGAAAAATTCTGGCCACAAATCCCATTTTCCACTGTCAACTGCGCTGGTGTAATCAACATAGAGTTGTTGAATGCCAAACCAAGTTTGCATGTCCACCATGATCAGTTCTCCATCACTTTGCGCCAGTACTTGTACATGCCGCGAATGAGTGTTTCTGTCACCATGTGCTCTGTTTCTTCAACATCGCGCCCACCTAACTCGGCCAAGGTGCGATGCTGAGGTTTGCTTTCAAAGGCTTGTTGAGAAAACTCAATCACTTCACCATCGTCTGCAGACACAAAGCCGGCCGGCCCAAACAAGTTGGCTTGGCGCAAACGGCGCTCTGTCATCTCTTCTGTGTCGTCTTCAAAGCCAAAGTGCGTCCAGACAAAATCGAATGCGCCATGGCCATCGGGCTGAATGTGGCGCGTAGAAACACTGTTCACTTGCTGCTGAAAAATGACACTGGGAAACAAAGTCATCATGACCGCGGTTGGCCCGCCCCACCATGCCTCTGGCACGATGTCTAAGAAGCTAGGGTCGTGCAATTGCATGCTGGCTTTGAAGCTGCTCACTTGCGTCACATCGGATGATTGGCCTGTGGCTTGCCCCGCAGAACCGCGGGTTGAAATCATGGCCGCATGCCGATGGTGCGCATCCATGCGGAGCTCGCTTTTGTTGTCTGCTCGCCAAAGCCCAAAGGTGACAAACCAAGTGTGCAACAAACCGGGGTGGTAAGGGTCTTTGATGTTCTCTTGCATGAGCTTCCAGTTGCCTGGAATGCGTTGCTTGTTGTAGCCCAAAATTTTCAGTTGGCGACCATTGAACAAACGATCAAAGTACTGAAGGATGGTGGGCCCCATGAAGTCTTCCAAGGACTCTACTTCATGGTCAAAGGAAGCAAACACCACGCCACCGCGCGAGGCCACCTTCAAAGCATTCAAACCATGGTCTTTGGGATCAAAATCAGCTGGCATGCCGCCATTGACTTTGCCGTCTTGGCGAACGCCGCGCCTGAATGGCACGCCCTGCAATTTGCCATCCAGCGCATAGCTCCACTGGTGGTAAGGACAGACCAATTCTTTTTTGTTGCCATGGCGCTCACGGCAAAATGCCATGCCACGGTGTGCACACACATTTTCGACCACATGGACTTGACCATCTTGACTGCGCGTCATGATCACAGAACGCTCGCCGATCGATGTTCGCTTGAAATCACCCGTATTGGGAATTTCTGCTTCTAGGCCCACGTAACTCCAGTGAGCTTTGTAAAAAAAGCGCTCTAGTTCTTTGGCATGTGTGTCAGCTTGGGTGTAAACAGCAAAAGGAATGCGGCTGGTACCACTGGTCTCCCAGTGAATGGCTTGCTCTTTCATGGATTGATGGCTCCGCTTCGATTCATGCGCTCATCATGCCACGCCAAGAAAGCTTAGTTGATAAGGCCATGACAAGCGTCAAGGTCTTGTTTGGCAAATGATTTGAAGATTACCGCCGTCTTTTTCGCAATGCGAAATTTCATCCCATTTTTTAAGGAATCAAGCCTTTCAGCGGGCTGTCAGGGGCTACTTTTAAGATCTAATACCCCCTGCATCAATTTCTCTTGCAGATATAAAAACGAGGACGTATATGGCTACCCAAAAATCCAAAATCATTTACACCCTGACCGACGAGGCTCCCTACTTGGCAACAGCAGCCTTTTTGCCAGTTATTCAGACCTTCACTCAGCCTGCTGACATTGAAATTGAAACCAGCGACATTTCTGTTGCAGGCCGGGTTTTAGGCGAGTTTCCAGACTACCTGACAC
>CALCBL010000463.1 GCA_937897495.1 uncultured Burkholderiales bacterium | reverse complement strand
CAACTTGTCGGCCATGGCGGCAGATATTTTTGTAGTGCGGCACTCTGAGTCGGGGGCGCCTTACCTTATTGCACAACATGTGGCACCGCATGTTCACGTGGTCAATGCCGGCGACGGCCGTCACGCGCATCCCACGCAGGGGTTGCTAGACATGTACACCATTCGCCACTACAAAAAAGAATTCAGCAACCTCACAGTGGCCATTGTGGGCGACGTGTTGCACTCACGCGTAGCGCGCTCTGACATTCATGCACTCACCACCTTGGGTTGTGCCGAGGTGCGTGTGGTGGGCCCGCAAACCTTGGTGCCCGCCGACATGTCTCAAATGGGTGTGAAGGTGTTTCACAATTTAGAAGAAGGCATTAAGAACTGCGATGTGATCATCACCTTGCGTTTGCAAAACGAGCGCATGAGCGGTGCTTTGTTGCCCTCCAGCCAAGAGTATTTCAAACGCTTTGGCCTCACACCCGAAAAACTGCAACTGGCCAAACCCGATGCCATCGTGATGCACCCAGGCCCCATTAACCGCGGTGTCGAAATTGACTCTGCGGTGGTGGATGGACCGCAAAGCGTGATCTTGCCGCAGGTGACCTTTGGCATTGCGGTGCGCATGGCGGTGATGAGCATCGTGGCGGGCAATGAGGCCTAAAAATAAGTAGAAAAAGAAAGATCAAAGACCATGAAAATTTTGATTCAAGGCGGCCGAGTCCTAGACCCGCAAAGCAAAACAGATGAAGTGGCCGACGTAGCCATATCGGCCGGCAAAATTGTGGCCATTGGCAAAGCGCCAGAGGGTTTTCAAGCGCAGAAAACCATCGATGCCAAAGGCTGCATCGTGATGCCTGGCTTGGTTGATTTGTCTGTGCGCTTAAAAGAGCCCGGCCACGAACACGAAGGCATGCTCGATTCAGAATTGGCCGCTGCCGTAGCAGGGGGTGTGACCAGTTTGGTGTGTCCGCCCGATACTGATCCTGTGTTGGACGAGCCTGGCCTTGTAGAAATGCTTCGCTTCAAAGCCGAAAAACTCAATCGTTCTAAGGTCATGCCGCTCGGTGCATTGACGCGCGGTTTGAAGGGCGAAATCCTAACGGAAATGGTTCAACTCACGGAAGCCGGTTGTGTGGGCTTCAGCCAAGCTGAAGTGGCACTTGAAAACACGCAAGTGTTGCAGCGTGCCTTGCAATACGCCAACTCATTTGGCTACACCGTGTGGTTGCGTCCGCAAGAATTGCATTTGGGCAAAGGTGTGGCGGCCAGTGGTCCCTTGGCTACGCGCATGGGTTTGTCGGGCGTTCCTGTGGCCGCAGAAACCATTGCTTTGCACACCATTTTTGAATTGCTCAAAAGTACCAAAACCCATGTTCACTTGTGCCGCATCAGCAGCGCTGCGGGTGTGGCCTTGGTGCGCCAAGCCAAAGCAGAGGGTTTGCCCATCACTTGCGATGTCAGCATCAATTCATTGCACTTAACCGATGCCGATGTGGGCTACTTTGACAGCCGAGCGCGCGTGTCGCCTCCTCTGCGCCAGCAACGCGATCGCGATGCACTTCGCGAAGCTCTGGCCGACGGCACCATCGATGCTTTGGTGTCTGACCACAGCCCAGTCAGTGAAGATGAAAAAGCATTGCCTTTTGCAGAAGCCGAACCCGGCGCCACGGGCCTCGAATTGTTGCTTAGCTTGGCCCTTAAATGGTCTCAAGACAGCAAAGTGCCACTGCTTCGTGCCATGGCCACCATCACCCACGAAGCGGCGCGTGTGCTCAAACAAGACATGGGCCAACTGAAGGTGGGTGCTCAGGCTGACGTGTGTATTTTGGATCCTGAAGCGCATTGGCAAGTGACCGCACAGAACTTGCGCAGTCAAGGCAAGTTCACTCCGTTTTCTGGCTACGATTTGCCTGGCCGTGTTCGGTACACCTTGGTCGGCGGACAAATAGCGTACCAAGCCTAAGCATGCGCGCAGCCTTTAAATTGCTGCGAGGTCTTTGGCATGTCCTGATGGGTTGGGTCACCATTTATTTTCGCTTTCCCCAGTTCACACCCGAGCAGCGTGAAGCACGCGTTCAAGCGTGGGCTATGCAACTTTTGCGAATATGGGACATCGATTTAGAAGTGCGCGGCAAGCCTGTGCTAGCAGGTCCTGCGCTGTTGGTTTGCAATCACATTTCGTGGTTGGATATTTTGGTCATTCATGCCACACGCCATTGCCGCTTTGTGTCGAAGTCTGAATTGAGAGGGTGGCCGCTGCTGGGCACTTTGGCGACAGGGGCAGGCACTCTGTACATTGAAAGAGCACAAAGAAAAGATGCCATGCGCATGGTCAAAGACATGGCGCAGTCTTTGCGCAATGGTGAGGTTTTGGCTGTGTTTCCAGAAGGCACCACCGGCGATGGCATTGGCATGCTGCCCTTTCACTCCAACCTT
>CALCBL010000462.1 GCA_937897495.1 uncultured Burkholderiales bacterium | reverse complement strand
GCTTGCGGGTGTCTTATTTTTCAACGGGCGATGAAATCTTGAGTCTGGGCGAAGCGCCCCGCGAAGGCGCTGTCTATGACAGCAACCGCTACACGGTGCATGGCATGCTTCAAGCGCTTGGCTGCGAGATGATCGACATGGGCGTTGTCAAAGACATTCCTGAATTGTTAGAGCAAGCTTTTAGCAAAGCTGCAGAGCAAGCAGATGCCATCATCACCAGCGGCGGTGTGAGTGTGGGCGAAGCCGATTTCACCAAGGCCATGATGAAGAAGTTGGGTGATGTGGTGTTTTGGAAAATCGCCATGCGCCCAGGCCGACCGATGGCCGTCGGCAGAATTCAAAAAGGCCAACGCTCAGCCGTTTTGTTTGGACTGCCGGGCAATCCTGTAGCGGTCATGGTCACCTTTTTGGCTTTTGTCAAACCAGCCTTGCTGAAAATGATGGGCTGCACGGCCGCGCCCCTGCCGATGCTAAGGGCCAGAACGCAAGAAGTGTTGCGCAAAAAACCGGGCAGAACAGAATACCAACGCGGCATTGTTTCTCGCAATGCGCAAGGCGAACTTCAAGTGATCACCACCGGCAATCAAGGCTCTGGCGTCTTGAGTTCTATGGTGCAAGCCAATGGCCTGATTGTTTTGTCACACCAACAAGGCACAGCCCAGTTGGGTGACTGGGTAGACGTGTTGGTGCTCTAAACGACAATGTCAGTGCTGCTGCACTGAACTTGCGGGTTGATCCAGCGCATCAGCTTTGTTGGCGCCAGGAATCTTTTTGCGTGCAAACAGCGAGTACATGGTGGGCACCACAAAGACCGTTAGCAGCGTTCCAAAACTCATACCACCCACAATGACCCAGCCAATTTGGATGCGGCCCTCAGAGCCTGCGCCTGTGGCAAGGGCCAATGGCAGCGCACCCAATACCATGGCGCCAGTGGTCATCAAAATGGGGCGCAAGCGCTGGCCTGAAGCTTTCACAATGGCATCGAAGGTATCGACGCCCTGCGCTCGCAACTGATTTGTAAACTCCACAATCAAAATGCCGTGCTTGGTGATCAAGCCAACCAATGTGATCAAGCCAATTTGGGAATACACATTGAGAGATCCTCCCGTCAGCTTCAGCGTCATGAGGGCCCCAAACATGGACAAGGGCACCGACAACATGATGACCAAGGGATCAATGAAGCTTTCAAACTGAGCAGCCAAGACCAAAAAGATAAAGAACAAAGCCAACACAAACACAATGACCAACGCGCCTTGTGAGTTTCTAAATTCACGCGAGGTGCCATTCAGTTCTGTGGTGTAACCGGTCTTTAAAATGCCTGCGGCTGTTTTGTCTAAAAATTTCAGCGCGTCGCCCAGCGCATAGTCGGGCGCTAAGTTGGCTGTGATCGAGACCGATCGACGCTGCCCAAAGTGA
This sequence comes from uncultured Burkholderiales bacterium, assembly GCA_937897495.1. Taxonomy (GTDB): domain Bacteria; phylum Pseudomonadota; class Gammaproteobacteria; order Burkholderiales; family Burkholderiaceae_C; genus Limnohabitans_A. Next base: position 1,123 of record CALCBL010000462.1, on the reverse strand, counting down.
TTCAATTCGCGGGGTGACACACTCTCGCGAACTTTGACCAAGGCACTCAGAGGAATGACCGTGTCATTTCGGCCACGGACGTATATGTTGTCAATGTCATCTGGCGTGTTACGGCCACTTATTTGGGTTTGCACAATCACATCGTATTGCTCTGCATCGCGTTTGTAACGTGTAACGACACGGCCGCCCAACATGGTTTCTATCGACCGCGCAACCACATCGACGCTCACGCCCAACTCAGTGGCTTTGATTCGATCGACATCAATTCGCAGTTCAGGCTTGTTCAAGCGCAAATCGACGTCAGGCGCAATGAAACCTGGATTTTTGGCAATCTCATCCAACATTTGACGCGTGACTGCGTTCAAATTTTGATAGCTGTCGGAGGTTTGAATGACGAAATTAACGGGACGCTCTCGGAAACCTTGGCCCAAGGATGGGGGTGTAATGGGAAACGCGTTGACGCCAGCAATGCCGTTGAATTTACCTTGCATCTCGCGGGCAATTTCAAGCGTTGTTCGCTTGCGCTCATCCCAGTCCACCGCTCGGTAGATCACACTGCCCTGAGCAACGGTTGGATTGCCTAAGTTGGCAAAAATTCGATCAAATTCTGGATAAGCACTGCCAATTTTTTCAAGGGTTTTGGCGTATTTATCGGTGTAGTCCAATGTGGAGCCATCGGGTGCTGTGACCGTTGCCAAAATGATGCCACGATCTTCCAAGGGCGAAAGTTCTTGCTTCATGGTGGGATAAACCAACACAATGCCAACGCCACAAGAGGCCATGATCAAGACCACCAGCCAGCGCGCTTTTTTTAACAACAGAGAGAGCAAATTAGCATAGCCATTTGACAAACCGGTTAAGATTTTTTCCATGAATCTGTCAAAGAAATTCGGGTTCGGGTTGTGTCGCAGCAGCAAAGAACTCATCATAGGCGACAGGGTGAGCGCCACCAAGCAAGAAACCAGCACAGCGCCGGCCAAGGCCAAGGCAAACTCACTGAACAACTTACCGGTTCGTCCTGGTGTGAAAGCCAAAGGTGCAAACACAGCCGTCAAAGTGAGTGACATAGCCACGATGGCAAAGCCAATTTCTTTGGCGCCCTTGATGGCTGCAGAAAACGGAT
>CALCBL010000461.1 GCA_937897495.1 uncultured Burkholderiales bacterium | reverse complement strand
CCAAAAGAGTCAATATGAACCCATTGCGCGATGATGCCTTAAGACCACCAGACGATTGGTTTGCAGACATTCCTAATTACCCATGGGCAGCCCACTATGTGTCAGATTTACCATCGCTGAATGGTCTGCGCTTGCACTATTTGGATGAAAATCAAGACGCATCAAATCTTCAGCAGATGACCTATTTGTGTTTGCATGGCAATCCTGCATGGAGTTATTTGTACCGAAAGATGATTCCTACTTTCACAGCCCATGGCCACCGCGTGGTGGCGCCAGACCTCATTGGTTTTGGGAAAAGTGACAAGTTTAAAAAAGCCAACCAACACAACTTTGAATTCCACCGCCAAGTCTTGCTAGATTTGATTGAACGCTTGGATTTAAAACGCATTGTTTTGGTTGTTCAAGATTGGGGCGGCATATTGGGCCTGACCTTGCCTATGGTCATGCCCCATCGCTTTGCAGGTTTGTTGGTGATGAACACCGCATTGGCAACAGGTACTCAGCCCTTGTCAAAAGGTTTTTTAAGTTGGCGTGAATGGTGCCAAGCCAATCCCGACTTTGATGTGGCCAAGCTCTTTGCGCGGGGCAACAAACACATGTCGGATGCAGAAACGCAAGCCTACAACAGCCCCTTCAAAGACCGTGGCCATCGCGCAGCGCTTCATGCCTTTCCGCCCATGGTGCCTGAGTTTGAAAACAGCCCAGGCGCAGAAATTTCAAGACAAGCCCTTCACTTTTGGCGCGAGCAGTGGCAAGGCCAAACCATGATGGCCATTGGTCTTCAAGACCCCGTGCTGGGAGAGCCTGTGATGCGTGAGCTGCAGCAAAACATCAAAGGCTGCCCGCCACCCATCCTTTTGTCGCAAGCTGGACATTTTGTGCAAGAACATGGCCAATCCATTGCTGAATCGGCCGTACAGCATTTCAAAATTAGCACCACATGAGCCACATTTACATCTTTTCCCCCTCCAGTGCAGTGCGTGACAAGGCTGCTTTTAAGCGCGGCATCAAACGCCTTGAAGCGCAAGGTCATGAAGTCCAAATTGACCCCGATGCACTGACAAGTCACATGCGGTTTGCGGGGGATGATGAAACTCGTTTGAAAGCCATCGGGCGTGCTGCAGCCAGTGGCGCCAACATTGCCATGATTTCACGGGGTGGTTATGGACTCACGCGTCTGTTGACACAATTGCCATACAAAGCCATTGCAAAATCAATTGACAATGGAACCCAATATGTGGGCTTAAGCGATTTCACCGCTTTTCAATTGGCCGTCTGTGCAAAAACACAGCGCATCACATGGCAAGGCCCTGCGCTTGGAGAAGACTTTGGACCCGAGAGTGAACCCGATGACATCATGCAAGCGTGCTTTGATGATTTGTGTTTAGAGCAAGGGGAGGGCACAGGTTGGCGCATGCCTGTTGAGTCTTTGCAAAAAAATGTCAAGGTGAATAACGCCGTTTTATGGGGCGGCAATTTAGCGGTGCTTACTTCATTGCTGGGCACACCTTATTTTCCATTGATGAAGAAGGGCGTTTTATTTCTAGAAGATGTAGGAGAGCACCCCTATAAGATTGAACGCATGCTGACGCAATTGCTCAATGCGGGTGTTTTGCAAAATCAAAAGGCCATCGTGTTTGGACAGTTCACATCGTATAAGTTGATTCCTCACGACAAGGGTTTCAAACTTAAAACGGTGATTGACAGATTACGGACTCAGCTCAAAATTCCCGTTTTGACCGGGCTGCCATTTGGGCATGTTTCAACCAAAGTACTTTTGCCCATCGGTGCCAAAGTCGATTTGGCCACTGAAGGCCGCGATGCATTTTTAGTTTGGGGACACATCTAATGCCAAAGAAAAAAGTCAGATGGAGCCTCTGGTTCTTGCGTGCCATGTTGGCCCTTTTGTTGCTGGCCTTAACAGCGTTTGGCGTTTTCCAAATTTATATACTCAAATCGATAGCGCCACTTTCCGGTGAAGCTCAACTGGCTGGCTTGTCATCTGGTGTTGAGATTAAACGCGACGCATCAGATGTGACGCACATCTATGCCAAAACACCCATGGATGCATGGCGTGCCATTGGTTATGTGCATGCACAAGAACGAGGTTGGCAATTGGCATTCAACCGCCAAGTGATGCACGGTGAATTGTCTGAGTGGCTTGGCCCCACTACTTTAGAAACAGACAAATTGATGCGCACCTTGGGCATCATGAAATCTGCACAAGCACAGTTTGACAAGTTACCGCCGAACACGCAGAAGGCCCTTGAAGCCTACGCAGAAGGCGTTCAAGCTGGGTATGCCAGCGCGCAATGGCGTGCGCCAGAGTTTGTCATTTTAGGGATCAATCCTTCTAAGACCATGAAGCCTTGGACTGCTGTTGACAGCGTGGGCTGGGCATTGATGATGGCACTTGATCTGGGGGGCAATTGGGGCAATGAATTTGCCCGCCTGATGTCTGCTCAGGCATTGAACACAGAGGATCTCTGGAAACTCTTTCCACCGTATCCAGGTGAGTCGCGCGGCTCCAAAGTTGACATTGCAGCCCTTTATCAAAACTTGGGGGTGTATGCCAAAGAGACATCGCCTCAAGCCAAAGCTTTGGCCACACAACAACTATTGGCCTCCACCACATTGGATGTAGGCGTGTTGGAAGGCAAGGGCAGCAACAACTGGGTGGTGCCAGGAAGCAACACACAATCCGGTTTGCCATTGTTGGCCAACGATCCGCATTTGGGTTTAAGTGCGCCTGCTGTTTGGTATTTTGCAGGGATGCACGCACCCGCAGGCCAATTTGCAGATGGCAAGGCTCATGCTGCTTTGGATGTGGTGGGCGCCACTTTGCCTGGTTTGCCATTTGTTGTTTTAGGTCGAACCAACAAGGCCGCATGGGGCTTTACCAACACAGGCCCTGATGTTCAAGACTTGTATTTAGAAGCCTTAGAAGGCAAAGACAATTACCGCACACCGATGGGCCAGCAAGCTTTTGAAACACGCAATGAAGTGATCAAAGTGAAGGGGCAGGCCGATGTCAGCATCAAGGTGCGAGGCACTCGCCATGGGCCTGTTATTTCGGATGTGCAGCCTGCCTATGCTCAGTTTTTGAACATGGACAAATACGCCATTGCTCTGCGCTGGACGGCCCTAGATGTTGACAACCAAACCATTGTGGCGGGCATGGATGCCAATTTTGCAAATTCTGTATCAGAGTTGCGTCAGGCATTTTCAAAAAACCATTCACCGATGCAAAGTGCGGTGATGGCCGACACATCAGGCCATGTCCTTTTCAAGGCAGTTGGTAAAGTGCCTGTTCGTTCAGCAGCACACGATTTACAAGGCATGGTGCCCGCGCCAGGTTGGTTAAGCCAATACGATTGGCAGTCTTGGGTTCCTTATGAGCAAACGCCTGAGGTGACACAAGCAGACATCGAAAAGCGCGGTTGGCATGCCACGGCCAATCAAAAGATTTTGCCGCCTGCTTATGCGCAGTTTTTAACCCATGACTGGACAGGCCCAGAGCGCTTTGATCGGATTTCACAATTGCTTTCGGCTGGCTCTCAATTTGATGCCAACAGCATGAAGACCATCCAAGCCGATGTGCATTCATTGGCTGCAGTCCGTTTGTTGCCTTATCTTCAAACTCTTTCGTCTCAGCATGCAAAGGCAGCAGAGGCGCTGCCCATTTTGAAATCTTTCAAGGGTGACATGACCCGTGATTCAGCCGGCGCTTTGATTTATGCCGTGTGGATTGACGAAGTGACACGCGCCATGCTCATTCCCAAATTGGGTGAAGCTCGTTTTAAAGCTTTGTTTGGTAAACGCGCTTTTCGTCCTGCCATCGAAGGTGTTTTAGCCACGCAAGATAAATCTTGGTGTGGTGAGGCCGGATGCCAGACGCTGATGAACAAGGCACTCGATACCGCTTTGGATAAAATTTTGGCCATGCAGGGCTCGAACGTGGCCGAGTGGAATTGGGGGCGTGCTCATCCAGCCCTTAGCGCACACAGGCCTTTTGGCAACGTCAAAGCTTTGGCGCCATTCTTTGACGTCACCGGACCCAGCGGGGGTGATAACTTCACGGTCAATGTGGGTCAATTTTGGACCAGCAGCGCCACGGTGCCTTTTGCAACGCGTCACGCGGCCTCTATGAGAGCTGTTTACGATTTGGCAAACCTAGATGAGTCTGGCTTCATTTACCAAACAGGTCAAAGTGGCCATCCTTTTTCTTCGCGTTACCAAGACATGAAGGCTGAATGGGGTCAAACCAAGTACCGGCCTTTAAGGATGTCTACGTCTGGATCAACTCAGACTTTGAAATTGAATCCTTAAGAAGAGATGGCCCTGAAAGGGGCCATCTTGGTTGAGAGGGTGTTCTTTGAAGTTACATCTGCTGGTTAGTTGATTCATCTTTGCATGATCCACACTTTACTTAACATAATATACATCGTATGCAGTTATTAAGAGTGAGATTTTGCCCAATCAACCGTTTGCACTCTGCGAAGCCTTGCCTGTCGAATGCTCTAAAGCTAACTCACTTAGGCTTGCTGTTGGCTTCTTCCGAAGACTTGGATGCAGATTGCAGCAACTTAAT
>CALCBL010000460.1 GCA_937897495.1 uncultured Burkholderiales bacterium | reverse complement strand
GGGACCAAAGGATTATGAGTCCTCTGCTCTAACCAACTGAGCTATAGGCCCTTGGGCAACATTGTACTTTGCCCAAAAGCCTCTCTCAGAAAGTCAACGACCTTTAAGCCGCAACTGGCTTGAACTGATACCCATTGCCGCTTGCTTCCATCGTGCCAAACGCTGGGAAGGGGAAGTGGAAACCACCGGCCATCATTTTGTCTTTCACCAACATGTCAAAGACACGGCGGCGAGACATGCGTGCCATGACAGGGTTCATGTCAAACAACACAGACCAATCTGGGGCGCGTGCAAACAAGGAAGGCACATTGGTAATGTCGGCCACATAAGCAAACGACTGTCCTTCTGAATCCATGCGGAACAAGGTGTGGCCAGGCGTATGCCCAAAGGCAGCTACCGATGTAATGCCAGGCGCAATGACAGCGCCGGGTTCAAACTTCACCAACTGATCGCCGCCCAAATTGCCAAGTGCACGGCGCACGGCCATGAAGGCGCCTTTCATACCGGGGGGTGCAGCTTCCATGCGGGCGTCGTCCATCCAGAAAGCATGCTCGGGCGCTGGCACGTGCACACGGGCGTTAGGGTAGACCAACTGGCCCGCTTTGTTGCGCAAGCCGTTGATGTGGTCGCCGTGGTAGTGGCTTAGCACCACGTTATTGATGTCTGTGGGTTTGAGGCCAACAGCGTCCAATTGGGCGGCCAGTTTGCCTGTGGTGGGTGGGCCGTTGTCGGCAAAGCCCGTGTCAAACAAATAGCGCTGATTGCCGTTGATGAGCAAGAAGGGGGTGTAGGGCACATCGATGTAATCGGTGGGCAGGTTTTGGCTGGCCAGCAAGGCTTTGACTTGCTCGAGGGGTGCGTTGGTGACAAACTCTTCGCCCAAGGGACGGCGCACTGCGCCATCGTTCAAAGCGATGACTTCCATGTTGCCCAACTTCATGCGCTTAAAGCCTACGCTGGGCAAAGTGGGAGGGCCAAAGTTGGGGGCCGCTTGAGACCACACAGAAGAAAAAGTAAGGGCGGATGCGCCGGCAATGCCAGCTCCTAAAAATAAGCGGCGGTCTAGCATGGTGAGGTCTCCTCAGTTTGATAAGTAATTAATGTACCAATGGCATGAGTGAGCATGTGCTGGTTGCGAGAAATAACCCTTGTTGTGAGTTGGGCAGGTGTGGCTGTAAGTGCAGCAACTTGCGAAGTGAGATGTTCGTGACTATACTGTATTTTTATACAGTATATTTGCAGCATGCCTACAAATGCTTTCATAACACCTCAGCCCTTAGACGCCACCGGCCCCAAGCTGTGGCTCAACATGTGCACCTGGAAAGTGCCCGCTGGCTTTCCCTCGCCCGCGGCCGATCACACCCAAAAGCGCATAGACCTCAATGACCAC
>CALCBL010000459.1 GCA_937897495.1 uncultured Burkholderiales bacterium | reverse complement strand
AGAGCGCCGGGCGTACGCTCAAGGTAGTCGGTTAGGTTGAGAATGTCGGCCGCACGGGTCACTTTTTCGTTGATAGTTTTTTTCGATTCGCCAGCAAGTTTCAAGGCGAAACTCATGTTCTCGTAAACGCTCATGTGCGGATAAAGCGCATAGCTTTGGAACACCATGGCCAAGTCGCGCTTGGAGGAGGGCAGGTGTGTAATGTCACGGCCATCCAAATTCAATTGCCCGCCATCGATGTGCTCAAGGCCAGCAATCAAACGCAGCAGGGTACTCTTGCCGCAACCGGAGGGACCCACGAAAACGATGAATTCGCCAGGTTGAATTTCTAAGTCAATGCCTTTGATGGCGCGGTGCTCGCCAAAAAATTTTTCGATGCCTTTAAGCTCAAGGTAAGCCATTTGCGTGCTCTCTGTGTATTGCTATCTGATGAGGGTGGTACTTATTTGACGGCGCCGAAGGTGAGGCCTTGCACCAACTGCTTTTGACTGAACCAGCCAAAAACCACGATCGGCGCGATTGCCATGAGTGAAGCTGCCGATAGCTTGGCCCAAAACAAGCCCTCGGGGCTGGAGTACTGAGCGATCAATGCGGCCAATGTGCCTGCTTTTGCCGCCGTCAGCGTGAGACTCCAAAATGCCTCATTCCAACTCAAAACCAAGCACAGCAAACCGGTCGAGGCGATCGTACCGATGGCGAGCGGCAGCAAGACCATGCGTGCCTCTTGCCATAGGGTCGCGCCGTCCATGCGTGCTGCATCAAGAATTTCTTTCGGAATATCTTTGAAGCCGGCGTACAGCATCCACACCATGATCGGTAAATTTGCGAGTGTGAAAATGATGACCAACGCGGTCAGGCTATCGAGCATGTTGCTGCTTTGGGCCAATACATAAATCGGCATCAACGCGCCTACTGCTGGCATCATTTTGGTCGACAGCATCCACATCAATACATCTTTGGTGGCTTTGCTGGGGTAAAACGCCATGGCGTAAGCTGCCGGCGCCGCAATTGCCAAGCCCAGGATGGTCGACCCGACACTGGTGATCAGCGAGTTGAGCGCGTAATGCATGTAGTCGCTGCGCTCTTGGACGATGGTGAAATTTTCCAGCGTTGGCTCGAATAGCACGAGAGGCGGCACGGCAATCGCTTGCAACTCAGTTTTGAAAGCGGTTAGCGCCATCCAACCCAAAGGGAAGAATAGGAACAGCGTGACTGACCATGCGACCAGCGTTCGCAGGATCATGGCAGGGGTGTAAGTGGGGCGATGGTGTCTCATTGGGGGGCTCACATCAGTCCAGGTTCTTGCCAACCATGCGGATCAAGAAGACGGCCGCAATGTTGGCAATGATCACGGCGAAGAGGGCGCCTGCAGACGCGACGCCGAAGTCAAAGTCAAGCAGCGCTTGTTTGAAGATGAGGAAAGTCACATTGGTACTGGCATCGCTGGGACCGCCTTGCGTGGTCGTGAAGATCTCAGCAAAGACGCTCAGCAGGAAAATCATTTCAATCATCACAACGACCGCGATCGGTCGGCTGAGATGTGGGATGTACAGGTAGCGCAGTTGTTGCAAATAGGTTGCGCCATCCATGCGGGCGGCTTCCAATTGTTCGCGGTCCATGCTTTGCAGCGCGGTGATAAAAATCAGTGCGGCAAACGGCAGCCACTGCCAGCTCACGATCAGGATGATGGAGAACAACGGGTAATCCGTTAACCAGTTCACGGGTTCGGCACCGAAGAAAATCCAGACCTGCGCCAGTACGCCGTATACGGGGTTCATCATCATGTGCTTCCACAGCAAGGCATTGACTGTGGGCATGACAAAGAAAGGGGAGATCAGCAAGACGCGTGCAATGCCGCGCCCGGGAAATGGGGCATCTGTGATCAGGCCAAGAAACAGGCCCAGCACAACAGTGATGACAATCACCCAGCCAAGTAACAGCACGGTATTTAAGACGGCTGGCCAAAATGACGGGTCGGTAATGAAGTATTCGTAATTTTCTAGGCCGATGAACCCCGTGTTGTCGGGTTGCATCAGGTTGAAGCGTATCGTGCTGAAGTAGATCGTCATCACCAACGGGACGATCATCCAAAGCAGCAAGCTAATGACGGCGGGTGCTTGCAGCAGTCGGGGCAGTGTTCTCGGGGCAGTTTTCTGGGACATGGGGCGCCCTACTCTCAATCAAACAATGAGCAAAAAAACGAGGTGACCGCTTCGCCACCTCGTGTAACTGGAGGCTCAATGCAGTAACAAGGGCCGCCCCCTCAGGGGCAGCCACTTGGGGTTCTACAAGTTGGATTTACTTGTAGTAACCGGCCTTCTTCATTTGACGTTCAGCGATCACTTGGCTCGCCTTCAACGCGGCATCCACTGATTTCTTGCCAGCCAGTGCGGCAGTCAGCTCTTGACCGACTGCAGTACCGATGGATTGGAACTCAGGAATCGCTGCGAACTGGACGCCAACGTAGGGGCTCTTTGGCAATGTAGCGTCAAAGGGGTTTGCAGAATCAATCGCTGCCTTTTCTGCGTCAGCAAAACGAGCTGCTTTGACGAAGTTGGGGTTGGCGTACGTTGACTTGCGTGTACCGGTTGGCACAGATGCCCAGCCGTTGGTTTTGGCGACCAACTCGATGTACTCTTTTGACGTTGCCCAGGTGACGAACTTGGTTGCAGCGTCAACTTTCTTTGAGCCAGCGGGGATTGCCAATGCCCATGCCCACAACCAGTTGGCGCCTTTGGGCGTCACTTGTGTGGGGGCCTGAGCGAAGGCAACTTTGTCAGCCACTTTTGACTGACGGGGGTCAGAGATGAAGGAGGCTGCGATGGTGGCATCAATCCACATGCCGCACTTGCCTTCGTTGTACAGCGCCAAAATTTCGTTGAAGCTGTTGTTCTC
>CALCBL010000458.1 GCA_937897495.1 uncultured Burkholderiales bacterium | reverse complement strand
CCCTTGACGGTGAACCAGCGTGGGCGATTGCTGACTTGAATCAGGCCATGGTTGTGGCAAAAGCGAATCATGGTGGCCACTGGAAAGGCCAACATTTGATCGGTTGGACAACTCCAAATACAGCCCATCATGGGCAAGAAGTACCAGTTCTTAAAAGCCTCGCCAAAGCGATGGTGATTTAAAAATTCAGAAAGGGGTTGTCGCATTTCACTTTCGGCTTGCTGCTGCGCAATGCGCGTACACAATTTGTTGAAGCGCAAAACGTCGTACAACATTTTTAAAAATTGCGGCCGCAGCAAATTTCGGCGTTGTGCAAAAACGGTGTCTAAGTCGCTGCCGCTCCACTCCAAGGCCTCTTTGCCCCAAGCCTTGGGGGCTTGCACAGAAAATGACATGTCTGACAAAGCTGTCTCGACGCCCAACTCCGCAAACAGGTTGATCAAGTTGGGGTAAGTTCTTTCGTTGAAAACCAAAAAACCGGTGTCCACGCCATAGGTGAGCATGCCTTTGTCCGTGGGCAAGGTGATGTCCACGGTATTGGCATGACCGCCAAAGTACGCGCCGGCTTCAAACAGGGTGATATCGGCTTGACCTTGGAGGCTGTGCGCCACAGCCAAGCCTGAAATGCCCGAGCCAACAATGGCAATCTTTTTGTACTTCAAGATGTCACTCTCTGTGGGGTCTAACAGGTCCTGCTGATGCAAAGCTCAAGAGGCTTTGCGAGCGAGGCTTTTCTCAATGGCTTGGACCAAGCTTTTGCTTTCAGGGCTGGTCATGCTGTTGTAGCTGTCTATCAACTTGCCATCGCGGCCAATTAAGTATTTGTAAAAATTCCACTTGGGTCTTTGGCCGGGGTCCTGCGCCAACTGCTTGAAAAAAGGTGCGGCCGCATCGCCCGTGACGGCTGTTTTAGTGAACATCGGGAACTTCACACCAAAGGTGCTTTCGCAAAAATCAGCGATGTCTTGGTTGTTGGCTTTTTCCTGTGCGAAGTCATTGGAAGGAAAGCCTAAAACCACCAAGCCTTTGTCTTTGTATTGGCTGTAGACGGCTTCTAGGCCTTTGTACTGGGATGTGAAACCACAATAGCTGGCGGTGTTGACCACCAAGATCACCTTGCCACTGTATTGACACAGCGATTGCGGCTTCTCATCTTGTAGTCTTGGAAATGTATGGTTCAGCAAAGCAGGGCATGCCGCCGACTGAGCCACAGACGGGGGAGCAGTTTGTGCCCAACTGGCTGAAATGGCCAGTGCCCATAGCACCGCGGCCAACGATTTGATGAGCTTGATGTTAAGCATTGAACTGTCCATTCTGTTTTGTGACTGAACAGTTTACTTCTAATTTTTTAACTTGTCACGGGTTGTTTAATCCCTTGGCTGCTTCGGGAAAAACGGCCTGCCAAAGCTTCAAGATGGCGTCTCTTTCCATTTGCAACTCGGCTTGCGGCACTTGGGTTGGGGCCTCATTCAGCCGCGCTTTGTGTTGCACGCGGCGCAGTTCGCGGTAAGCCGCAGAAGCCTTCATGCCAACGTCCTTGGAAAGCAATCCAGCAACTTCAGCTCGCTGAAGCAAGGCAATGTTGCCCACGTTGTCGGCCAATTCTGGGTGCGCGCAGGCATGCATCAGGACCAAATACTGAACGGCAAACTCGGCATCCACCATGCCACCCGGACTGTGCTTCACATCAAAAAGATCGGGCTTGATGGTGTGTGCTGTTCGGACCCGATTGCGCATGGTCACGATTTCAGATTTCAAAGAGGCTTCATCGCGGGGCGCGCTGATGACGCTGCGTCGAACTTGGTCAAACTGGCTGGCCATCGCCTCATGGCCCATCACAAAGCGTGCCCGCGTCATCGCCTGATGCTCCCAAGTCCATGCCGTGTTGCTGCCTCTTTGTTGTTGATAGTCCTCAAATGCAGCGAAAGTGGTTACCAACAAACCTGAGCTTCCATTGGGGCGAAGCGCCGTATCGATTTCAAACAAATCACCTTCTGAGGTTTTGACCGTGAACCAATTGATGAGCTTTCTGACAAAGGCGCCGTAGACCTCTGGCGCCCGCTCATCGGAGTCTTCGTAGACAAAAACGATGTCTAAATCGCTGCCGTACCCCAGCTCTTTACCGCCCAGTTTGCCGTAAGCCACAATGCCAAACAGCGGCTCCTCACGGTGTCGGTTTTTTAAGCACGACCAACACCATTCGGCCGTGACACGCAAAACAGCATCGGCCATGGCACTCAAATCGTCGGCCACTTGTTCCACGGTCAAGCGCCCCTCGACATCTCGCGCCAAGGTTCGAAAAACCTCGGCATGGTGCGCCCGGCGAAGCAAGTTCAACAAGTTCTCTTCGTCGTCTTCAAGGGTTCTTTTCAAGGCCGCCCGCCTTGCCTGAAGTTCAGACTCAAAGTCTTGCGCCACAAACCTTTGTTGCAACACATCGCCATTGGCCAATTCATCGATCACACCAGGGTGCTGTACCAAATAGCGTGCGGGCCACTTGGCCGCCCCCAACAAGCGAAGCAACCTCTCATGGACCGCAGGCCGCTCAAGCATCATGGCCAAGTAGCTTTCGCGCCGCATCAATGGCTCCATCCAGTCGGCCATTCGCACCACCGCGTCTTCTTCAACCCGACCTTCTTGCAACCATTGCGCAGTGCGCTGCAAGAGTCGCATGAGACGGCCCCTTGCGTCGTCGCGAAGACTTTTGACTTTGGGGCTGTCTTGCCAATGTGCCAAACGGGCACGTGCTTCGCCCTGAAAAAGGTCCAATATTGCCTCTAGCTCGGGCCTCTCGCTGGCGGCGCCCGTTTCACACGGCTTGCATTGGCGATCACCTCCCAACAAAATGTCGAACTCATGTGCCACAACTTCGCGATGGGCATCTAAATCCGTGAGGAAATCATGGCTGGCCGCATACCCCATGGTGCCAGCAATCCACTTTAAATCGTCATCTTGCGTGGGCAGCACATGTGTTTGCTGATCGTCTAAATATTGAATCCGATGTTCCACTTTGCGCAGAAACACATAGGCCTGCGTGAGGGCCTGTGCAGTTTCAGCAGGCATCAGGCCCGCTTTGGCCACGCGCTGTATGGCATCTAGGGTGGGGCGCGTTCGCAGTTCTGGAAACTGGCCGCCCCGCACCACCTGCAACAGTTGCACCGTGAATTCAATTTCACGAATGCCGCCCCTTGAAAGTTTGACATCGTTGGCGCGCTCGGGGTGTCCGGCACTTCTCTTGGCGGCATGATCGCGAATTTGTTGGTGCAAGGTTCGCAAGGACTCAAACACGTTGTAGTCCAAATACCGTCTGAACACGAAGGGCAAAATAACACTGCGAAGCTTGGCAGCGGAACCATTTTGAAGTGCGCTTCTGGGTGCGATGACTCGGCTTTTCATCCACGCAAAACGCTCCCACTCGCGGCCCTGAACCAACAAGTACTCTTCCAATGCGCCCAAAGAGACGACGCTGGGCCCAGAGTTGCCATTTGGCCGGAGTGCCAAGTCCATCCGAAAAACAAAGCCATGTTCCGTGGTCTCGCCAATCAAAGTGAAAAGGGCTTTGACGGCTCTGCTGAAATATTCTTGCACCGAAATTTTGCCAATGCCCTGTGCATTGCCTAGCGTTTCGCCATCTTCGTCATACACATAAATAAGGTCGATGTCGCTCGAGACATTCAGTTCGCGCGCGCCCAGCTTGCCCATGCCGATCACCCAAAACTCTGCTCTTTCGCCAGATGCCAACATGGGCGCACCGTGCCGCTCATCCAAGTCATGAAATGCCTGCTGACAAGCTTCGTCTAAGGCCATTTCCGCCAAGTGGGTGACCCCCAAGCTAATGGTTTCAAGTGAGGCACCTTGATCACAGTCCAGCGTGAGCAAGCGCGCCATGCTCCACTGGCGCAAGATACGCAAAGCGGGGCCCACCGCATGGCCCTGGCTGCGCAATTGCTGGTAGGCCTGATTCAATAGCTCGCGGTGCGGCACACCCTTCGGCAAGGTGGCAAAGACATCGGCATAGCGCCTTTGAAGCCTTTGAAAAAAACGCGAACCTTCTGCGAGCGGCAAGGGACGTTTTGAATCCATGTCTGGGTCTGTCTCAAATGGGCTTGTGGCGGTCATAATTCCCTGCCTAGGCCTTTATGTCCATACCGTCATTCGAATGTTGAAGTTTTCTACCCTTGCCCGAGTTTGCAGCACTGCCCTGCGCTTTGCCGCGTGGGTTTTGTTGGTCAGCGGCTTTGTTTTGGGAATGGCTTGGGCGGCATTGCATTTTTGGATTGTGCCCCGAATTGAAGACTTCAGGCCTAAATTCGAAAACTTAGCCACGCAAGCCATTGGGGTGCCTGTCCACATGGGCAAGTTGCTGGCCGTTTCAACGGGTTGGATGCCGACTTTCGAAATCCATGACCTGAGTTTGATGGACCCAGAGGGACGACCCGCCCTCACTTTGCCCAAAGTTATTTTTGCCATCAGCGTTCGGTCTGTGCTTAACCTGGGCGTCGAGCAGTTGGTCATCGACTCTCCGACCTTGGACATTCGCCGAACCGAAAATGGTGACTGGCGAATTGCAGGTCTTGCCTTGAAAAAAGACAACTCACCCGACTCGGCTTTCGCCGACTGGGTTTTTGCGCAAAAAGAAATCCTTGTGCAGCAAGGCACCGTGGTGTGGACCGACGAGTTCAACCCTTTGAGCCGCGATAAGTCTGCCTTGAATTTGAATCAGGTGTCTTGGGTTTTGCGAAATTCTGCGCGCCATCACCAATGGCGACTAGACGCCACACCCCCGGCAGGTTGGGGTGCGCCCTTCATGTTGATGGGCGATGTACGCCGCGGCCTTTTGTCAACTCATCCAGGGCGCATCAAAGATTGGAGTGGTCAGCTTCATGCTGAATTCTCAGATGTGAATCTGTCACAACTAGGGCCCCACCTGCCTTGGAATGTCAACGCCACACAGGGCCAAGGCGCATTGCGCATGTGGCTTGACTTAAACCTAGGCAACATTCAACAGGCCACTGCCGACCTGGTGCTAGAAAATGCCAAAGCGCAACTCAGCCCCGAGTTGGAAAGCCTGTCATTCAAGCACATTGCGGGGCGTGTGTCGTTCAAGCCCATGGCCAATGGTTTTGATTTTTCAACCGCTGGCTTGAGCTTTGACACCGCCGATGGCTTGCATTGGCCGGGCGGCAACGTCAGTCTTTCTTATAAAGAGGCTGACAAGGGCGCGAGTGCG
>CALCBL010000457.1 GCA_937897495.1 uncultured Burkholderiales bacterium | reverse complement strand
TACAGTTCACCAAGTTTCTGTCGAGGTGGATCAAGGTCAAATTTTGGCCCAAGCTGTGGTGCCTGTTCTTGAGGATGACACCGCTGAGACGCTGGCCGCCAGAGTGCTCACGCAAGAGCACCTCATTTTTCCTGCTGCTGTGGCAGCGTTTTTCAGGTCTCAGGCAGTTCCTCGCCCAACCAAGTAAACCGGGGTTGAATCACACCCTTGATGTCCACCGTTTCATTGAACATGGCGGCGGGCCTGACCCACAGACCTTGATCGCCATAAAGCGCTTTGTACAAAGTCAGCGGCTCAAGTGACTCGCTGTGCCGCACAGTGCCAAGCACTTGGTAAAGCAAATTTTTGTAGTGACGGTAGTAGCCAGGTCGGGTGATGATCAATGGCGGTAATGTTTCTTCTTGCATGAAATCGCTCTTGCGTGTTGTGGGGTGGGACAATAGAGCTTATGCATCCAAAAGCCCTTTTAGACGCCTGCGCCGAATTGGTCAGGCTGACCCTCCAATTTAACCATCCCGCTGATGCGGTGGTTTCTCGTTTTTTTCGTGACAACCGCAATTTGGGTCCCCGAGAGCGTGCCACGCTGTCTGAAACAGTTTTTCAAGTCTTGCGACAAAAGTTGTTGTTTGAGCACATGGCCCGGTCTGGCAGTGGTGCCAAAGAAAAACGCTTGGCCATTTTGGGTTTTGCAGGCCCCAGAGATTTCGTCAAAAGTGCATTGAACGACACTGAAAAAAAATGGCTAGACATGTGCGACAGCATTCAGCCCTCTGACTTGATGTCGCAGCACATTCACAATTTGCCCGATTGGTTGGCGCGGCCACTCAAAGAACAACTGGGCGATGAGTTTGGTGCCTTGGCCGAGAGCTTGCAGCAATCTGGCAGCTTGGATTTGCGGGTGAACGACTTGAATGAAAAACGTTCTGAAGTGCAAAAAGAATTAACCGCGGCAGGCATTGTTTGCGAGCCCACACCTTATTCCCCTTGGGGCCTGCGTTTGCAAGGCAAACCGTCTTTGGCCAAGGTCAAAGCCTTTGAGCGCGGCGCGGTTGAAGTGCAAGACGAAGGATCGCAGTTGCTGGCGCTGCTGCTGGATGCGCACCGCGGTGAAATGGTGGTGGACTTTTGCGCAGGGGCCGGCGGCAAAACTTTGGCCATTGGCGCCGCCATGCGCAACACTGGGCGTTTGTATGCCATGGACACTTCTGCCCATCGCTTAGATGCGTTGAAGCCGCGTTTGGCGCGCAGTCAGTTGTCCAACGTGCATCCTGCGGCCATCGCGCATGAGCGCGACGACCGTGTGAAGCGTTTGGCCGGCAAGATTGATCGGGTTTTGGTGGATGCGCCTTGTTCTGGTTTGGGCACCCTTAGGCGCAATCCAGATTTGAAGTGGCGCCAAAAGCCTGAAGGCATTGCCGAAGTCACGGCAACTCAAACTGCCATTTTGGAAAGTGCAGCGCGCTTGTTGAAGTCGGGTGGCCGCTTGGTCTATGCCACCTGCAGCATGCTGCCGCAAGAAAATGAAGAGGTGGCTGAAGCGTTTTCGAAGGCGCATCCCGATTTCGTTGTTTTGCCTGTGGCCGAAG
>CALCBL010000456.1 GCA_937897495.1 uncultured Burkholderiales bacterium | reverse complement strand
GTGTCTTTGGCTTTGCTCGAAGAACTCATGGCCACAGCTTCCATCATTGGGCGTGCTTGATGTTTGTTTAATCGGCTGCGACTTTTCCAGCAGCCCGAACAAGCGCAAGCCCATTGTGGTGGCGCTTGGCGCTATGCAGCATGGCGTTGTGAAGCTAGAGCGTTTGGAAAAATTTGAATCTCTGGACGCTTTCCAATTTTTTTTGAAACAGCCACTTTCTTCTGAAGTGAAGTGTGTGGGCGGATTCGACTTGCCGTTTGGCTTGCCCCGCGAATGGGTTGAATACATGCAATGGCCTTTGACATGGCCGGAGTGCATGACCCTGTATGCGTCTTAT
Organism: uncultured Burkholderiales bacterium; assembly: GCA_937897495.1. Lineage (GTDB taxonomy): Bacteria > Pseudomonadota > Gammaproteobacteria > Burkholderiales > Burkholderiaceae_C > Limnohabitans_A. The sequence goes on along the minus strand of CALCBL010000456.1, from coordinate 6,783 downwards.
TCACGCGAAGAATTGCGCCAATTTTTCAAACAATTTTGTGACAGCAGGCCTGCAGGCGGCAAGTTCGCGCACCGTGCAACTGACGTGCCTGCTGGCTCTAGCCCCTCCATGAAATGGGTGAATCCACCGGTTGCATGGATGATGCATGCGGGCGTTCCCTTGTTGCGATCTGCCCAATGGACTTTGCCTGGCATGTGCGAAGGCCGTGCTGACCGCGTGGCACTGGAGGCCTATCCGGGTCTACTGGCCAGAGAAATTGTGAAGCATCGCAGCTATAAGAGCGATGACAAGGCCAAACAAACCCCAGACAGATGGTTGGCCCGCAAAGACATTCTCCATGCCCTCGATTTAGGCCAAACCCGATTGGGCTTGCGTTTGAAACTCAGCGCTGCGCAACACGACAAGCTGTTGATTGATGGCACTGGCGATTCTTTGGATGCGGTGCTGTGCATGGTGCAAGCAGCATGGGCCCATCAGCAACATGAACTGGGTACAGCAAGTGGCCCTTATGGGTTGCCTAAGTTTGACCCCTTAGAGGGTTGGATTGTGAGTGCCCTCAAAGCATGAAGGGCCTCAATGTCAGTGCGGTACAAAATCACGTGACTTTCAAGTCCTAACTCACCTGCCAATTTGAGGGCATTTTCAACTGGCAGCTTGATGCCACTGATGTGGAGTTGAATGCCCCTTCGCTGTAAATAATGGCGCAGTTGCTGAAGTGTTTCAACCCCTGTCGCATCAATTCGGTTGATGGGCTGCGCAAACAAACACACATGCTGAATCTGAGCTTGATCGCTTAGTTTTTCTGTGATGTATTTTTCAAAGCTGCTGGCAGCAGCAAAGTCCAACTCTGCATCCATTCGAATGGCAAACACATGGGTGGCAAGGGGTGGCAAGTGCCACAAATGACGATCGCGCAAACTGCCATCATCGTGCAAACCGACTTCAATGATGCGAGGGTGCAAGCGGGTGTACAAAAAGTGGCTCAAGCCTAAGAGAACACCTGCCAGGACACCCCAATAAATGCGCGGTGTACTTAGAAGTGTGATGCCAAAAGTCATGCCTGCAGTCATGGCCTCAATGCGTGCAATGCGCCACAATTTGACAAAGGCCATGGGTTGAATGAGGCTGGAAACCGCCAAGATGACAACGGCGGCCAACACGGCACGCGGCACATGAAAAAGCGCCGGTGATGCAAAGACAGCCAGCAGCACAAAGGACGTGGTGCCCACAACAGCCCACCCTGTTTTGGCGCCTGAAGCCAAATTAATGGCTGATCGAGAGAACGATGTGCTGGTGGCGAAACTACCGCTTAAACCCGACACAATTTTGGCCAAGCCTTGTCCCATCAAGTCTTGATTCTCTTGCCACACGGTGCCTTCTTTTTGGTTCTCTGTTTTGGCACAAGACGCAGCCTCTAAAAAACTGACCAACGCAATCAATACAGCAGGGCCAGCCAGAAACATCAGCTCCTCCAAAGTAAGCAGTTGCGGCAAGCCTAGACTGGGCAGCGATGCTGGCAAAGCGCCGATGACGGCGCCCCCATTGTCTGCATAACCCATCGCATAACTGACGGCAGCACTGGCTGCGACCACCAGCATGATGCTGGGAGATTTGGGCGCCCATTTTTTGGCCAAAAACAAAGCTGCCAAACTGGCTGCACCAAACCCGACATCGGTCCACTGAAAAGAGCCGCCTGTTTGCCAGCCTGTGAGTGCAGGCAATTGGGAAGCCATGATCAAGAGGCCTGCCGCTTGTGTAAAACCCATCATGACGGGTGAGCTGATGAGGTTCAGGAGCCAACCATATCGAAGCACGCCCATTAGCAATTGCAAAGTACCTGCCAACAATGCCAACCAAATGGCCAAGTTGACCCATTGCGCACTGCTGGGCTGAGCCAAGCCAGTGAGGGAAGCGCTAATCAGGACGCAAGTGAGGGCAGAGGGGCCGATTGAAAGGCGCGTAGAGCCGCCCCACATCACGCCCACCAAGGCCGGTAGTAGCGCAGCATAAAGACCTGTGACCAGCGGCATACCCGCCAATGCGGCGTAAGCCACCGACTGCGGCACCATGAGCAAGGCCACCGAAAAGCCAGCGGTCCATTCTTGGCGAAAGAGTGCTGGCGTTAAGCGCGGCCATCTTAAGAATGGGAACCAAGCGTGAAGAGATTTCATGCGGTGATGATAGTGTCAATGGGCCAAGAATGGCGCTAAGGGCTATGACTTAGCGCGAAACGGACTGCACACTGAGCACTTCAAGTTTCTGGCGGTGCTCATGGTTTGCCATTCCATGTGCTGCGCGTTGAACATCATGAGCTTGCCTTGAAGGCTGCTGCCTATGCCGCTCAATAATTTAAGGGCCTCTGTGGCTTGCATGCTGCCGATCACACCCACCAAGGGTGCCAACACGCCCATGGTGGCACAGCGTTCTTCTTCAAAGCTTTGGGTGGGAGGAAACACGCAGGCATAGCAAGGCGCGTCGGCTTGGCGTGTGTCGTAGACCGCAAGCTGCCCATCAAAGCGCAAAGCAGAGCCCGACACCAAAGGCTTGGCGAACTGCGCACAGGCTTGGTTGATGAGTTGACGTGTTTCAAAGTTATCGGTGCAGTCCAACACCACATCGACGCTGGGCATGCAAAGTGCCAGCAAAGCAGCATCTGCTTTTTGCGAATAGCAAGTCACTTGCACCTCGGGATTGATGGCTTGCATGGCAGCCTGCAGCGAGGCTACTTTGAGCTGACCCACACGCGCTTGGGAGTGGGCAATTTGCCGTTGCAGGTTAGTGACATCGACGTGGTCATGATCGATCAGGCTGATATGCCCAACACCTGCACTGGCCAAGTAAAGGGCAGCGGGAGAACCCAAGCCGCCCGCGCCCACAATGAGCGCATGAGATTGAGAGACTCGCTCTTGGCCCTCGACGCCCCATTCATCTAAAAGAATGTGACGTGAATAACGCAGAAGCTGGTCGTCCCTCATGGGGGCTTACTTGTCTTTTTTCTCTACTTTTCGCTCAGCCAATGTGGCACTGACTTTGACGGGCAAGCCTTTCAGTTGGTTGAGGGCTTGGTTCAGTTGGAAGTCTTTGGGAGATCCAAACTCGGGCGGACGTCTTTCGGATTCTGGTTTCTTGGCGTCGGCTTCCAATTTCTTCATGGCTTCTTCACGTGCTTTTTGACGCTCTTCATTTTTCTTTTCAGCTTCCTGGCCGTTGAGCAAATGCTTTTCTAAGTCGGCTTCGCGCGTGCGCAGTGCGGCAAACACATTGCCATTTTCGGTTTCATCGAGCATGACATCGGGCAAGATGCCCTTGGCTTGAATCGACTTGCCATTGGGCGTGAAGTACCGCGCTGTGGTGAGCTTCAAAGCCGTGTCAGGGCCCAATTGGCGAACTGTTTGAACCGAGCCTTTGCCAAAGGTTTGGCTGCCCATGATGGTGGCCCGCTTGTGGTCTTGCAATGCACCCGCCACAATTTCACTGGCTGAAGCGGAGCCTTCATTGACCAACACCACCAGAGGGATTTTTTTCAATTGCCCTTGGGTATTTTGAGTAAGGCGTTGAATAGGGTCGCTTTCAGCGCTGCGGCGCCAAAACTGGGGCGCTGCCTTGTAAATAAATTTACTATCTTCAAGCTGGCCATTGGTAGACACCACTGTGACGTTTTCGGGCAAGAAGGCTGCAGACAAGGCAATGGAGGCATCAAGTAAGCCACCTGGGTCGTTGCGTAAATCAAGCACCAAGCCTTTCAGGTTGGGGTCTTGTTTGAACATGTCTTCTAGCTTCTTGGAGAAATCTTCTACTGTTCTCTCTTGAAATTGAGACACGCGAATCCAGCCAAAACCGGGTTCAACCACTTTGGCTTTAACGGACTGAGTTTTAATTTCTTCACGGACGATGGTGACCGTGAAGGTACGGCTTTCGTCTTTGCGAAACACGGTGAGAACCACCTTGGTATTGGGTTCTCCGCGCATGCGTTTAACCGCTTCGTTCATTGACAAACCTTTGACAAAGGCGTCGTCAATTTTGGTAATCAGGTCATTTGTTTTAAGCCCAGCGCGGTCGGCAGGTGAGTCTTCAATGGGCGACACAACTTTGACAATGCCTTCTTCTTGGGTGATCTCAATGCCCACACCCACAAAGCGACCGGAGGTGCCTTCGCTGAATTCTTTGAAGCTTTTTTTGTCGTAGTACTGCGAGTGAGGGTCTAGGCTTGAGACCATGCCCGAGATGGCTTCGGTGATGAGCTTTTTCTCATCGACGGTTTCGACATAGTCGCTTTTGACCATGCCAAAAACTGCGGCCAGTTGCTGGAGTTCTTCAAGCGGCAAGGGTGCAAAGGCACCTCTGGCCGTGGTTTGAAGCGAAATGGTGGTGAGGGCGCCTGCTAAAGCGCCTACGCTAAGCCAACCGACAATTTTCAATTTCTGTCCCATGTTCATTGACCCAGAGGGCCTCCTTTGAAGTCAATATACACCCTGAATGTTGTCTTTGTGCAAGTCAGGAAATGCCCGCCCGATTAATTAAGCCATGCCTTGACTGGCTACAGCGGCAGCGGCCTTGGCGGCTGCTTCTGCATCGCCCAAATAGTAGTGCTTGATGGGTTTCAAATTGGCATCGAGTTCGTACACCAAAGGAATGCCATTGGGGATGTTCAAGTTCACGATGTCTTCGTTGGAAACATGGTCCAAGTACTTGATCAAGGCCCGAATAGAGTTGCCGTGTGCCGCCACCACAATGTGCTTTCCCGCCCTGATGGCTGGCGCCATAGATTCAGTCCAAAAAGGAATCACGCGGTCTACCGTGTCTTTCAGGCATTCCGTGAGGGGAATGTCCTGCGCCTTCAGTTTGGCGTAGCGCAAGTCGGTGCGTTCACACCGGGGGTCGGTGGCTTCGAGGGCCGGGGGGGGCGTGTCGTAGCTGCGGCGCCAGACCAAAACCTGTTCATCGCCAAACTTTTGAGCGGTTTCTGCTTTGTTAAGGCCTTGAAGGGCACCGTAGTGGCGTTCGTTCAGACGCCAACTGTGATGCACTGGCAGCCACTGCCTGTCCATGGCATCTAGGGTGTGCCACAGGGTGTGAATGGCGCGTTTGAGGAGGCTGGTATAGGCCAAGTCAAACTCGTATCCTTCCGCTTTCAGCAAGCGCCCAGCCGCTTTGGCTTGCTCGATGCCGGTAGGCGTGAGGTCGACGTCGGTCCAGCCCGTGAAGCGATTTTCTAAATTCCAAGTGGACTCGCCGTGGCGAATGAGAACGAATTTGTACATGGTGAAAGGTTTAATCAAGAAAGAAAAACAGGTTTACAGTCAGCATTTTAGAATTCGAATTTGGCACGCAGTCTTGAAATAGACTGCAAATGAACTTTTTAAGGGTTTTTTGTGAATTTTTTGATTGAAAACTGGATGTTGGTTGCTGTGGCGGCGTCCTCCGCTTTGGCTTTATTTTGGCCAGCCATCACCAAAGGTGCTGCGGGTGGGGTTGAACCCTCCCAGGCAGTGATGCTCATTAATCGCGAAAAAGCGGTTTTGATTGATGTCTGCGAACCCGCTGAATTTGCTCAGGGGCATGCCGTTGGTTCCAAAAATATTCCATTGGGTGAGCTAGAGACTCAACTCCCCTTGATGGTCAAAAACAAGGGCTTGCCTGTGATTTTGGTCTGCCAAGTGGGCGGCCGCGCAAGTCGGGCTGCAGCCCAGGCTCAAAAGTTGGGCTATGAGCGCGCACAGGCCTTGGCCGGTGGTCTGAAGGCTTGGCGTGAAGCCAGCTTGCCTGTCGAAAAAGCCTAATTGAGGCTGAAATAAAGTTTTGATTTTTTTGAGTTTTGATTGGAGTTGTCATGCCCCACGTGAAGATGTACACCACCGCAGTTTGCCCTTATTGCGTTCGCGCCAAGCAAATTTTGAAAGCCAAGGGTGTCACTGAAATTGAAGAAATTCGAATAGACACCCTGCCTGAGGCCCGCGAGCACATGATGGCCATCACAGGGCGCAGAACGGTACCTCAAATTTTTATCGGTGAAACCCATGTCGGAGGTTGCGACGAACTCATCGCGCTTGATGCCAAGGGCGGCTTAGTGCCCCTCCTTGCATAGGCGATAATCTGCCTAATCTCATGGCAGGGGCTTTTTCAAAGCGGCCTAGAGAAGATCACTTTTAAACAAGAGTTTTTATGTCAGAAGCAAGCACCCCTGTGTTCCAAATCCAGCGCGTTTACATGAAAGAGGCGTCTTTGGAGCAACCCAACTCGCCAGGTATTTTGTTGGAACAGCAACAACCTGCTGTAGATATTCAGCTGGGTGTTGAGGCCAATCAAGCTGCAGAGGGTGTCTACGAAATTTGTGTCACTGCCACGGTTCACACCAAAATAGAAGACAAAACGGTGTTCTTGGTCGAGTGCAAACAAGCGGGTATTTTTGAAATCCGCAATTTGCCAGAAGACCAAATGGGCCCCATCATGGGCATTGCTTGCCCTCAAATTGTGTACCCCTACTTGCGCGGCAACGTGGCCGACTTGGTTACCCGTGCAGGCTTTCCTCCAGTGCACTTGGCCGAAATAAATTTCCAAGCCATGTACGAGCAACAGCAAGCTGAGGCCGCAGAAAAAGCTGCAGCCCCGCAAATTCAGTAATTTGCCGCGACGCCCCTCAATGAGCCTGAAGATTGCGGTCATCGGGGCATGTGCTTGGGGCACAGCACTGGCCATCAGTGCCAGTCGGCACGCAGCAGGTCATCGAGTTCAACTGTGGACGCGTGATGCTGCTGCCGCCAAAGCCATGCAATCGCATCGCAG
>CALCBL010000455.1 GCA_937897495.1 uncultured Burkholderiales bacterium | reverse complement strand
AGCGCTTGCCCACTGATGGCCAAATTCACAGGCTTGGCATTGGCGGCAAAGGGCGCCGTAAATGGGGCCGCAAAAGCGCCGCCCAAGCGCACACCCAAGGATTTTCCGAACTGCTCTTCAGCTTCGACGATGCGCGCTTCAATCATCACCTGCCGGATCGGCACATCCAAGCGTTTAATAATCTCTTGCATCTGCTTTAAGTAAACCGGCGTGTCCAAAAAGAACAATTGATTGGTTCGCGGTTCAGCCATGACGGTGCCTCGCGCACTGAGCCAATGGTGCCCCGACTTCGCAGCGCCACTGCCTGCCAATTGCAAGCGCTGAACCACATCCAAAGCTTTGGCATATTTCAAAGGAATGGCCAAGGCTTGTAAATTTTCAGGCACTTCTTTTTGAGGCGCAATCCACAAAACGCCAGCTTGCTGGGTGGCCACCAAATTTTTTGACTGTACAACGACCGCCAAGGCTTCACGCCAAGTCATGTCATTCAAGTGCAAGCTGACTGGGCCCGATACACCCTCGGCCACAATCAAATTTTGATTGCCCACTTCAGCAAGCGATTGCAGCAAGGCCTTGACCTCGATGTTTTGAAAACGCCACTTCATCTTTTGCTCCAATTCCGCGGCGCTAAGCGGCGTCATCCAGCATTGAAGCAACACCCAGGCAGCCAACTTGATGACTTGCAGCCTTGGACGATTTAGCCAGCTCATGGCGTGCCCTTTTCCCAAGCCAGCAAAGCTGCAGGCTGACCGAATTCATCAGCCAACCAAAGCCCCTGCACATCCAAAGAAAGCACACGTCGGTTCTCAATGCCGAGATATTGCCCTGGCCTCACCGCAATGATTTGACGGCCCGATTGAAGGAGCGTCCAAAACAATTTGGCTTGAGGTTCAGCCAGCGTTTGACCGGTTCCGACTAGGCGCATTTGTGCGACTGAGTGGTCTGGCAAAACACGCTCATCAACACTGGTGCTTTTAGCTTTAACTCGGCTGGCCGCCTGAAGTTCAACACCCGTGTCTGTGAAAGCGTCTTCGGCGTCCCACAGCAAAATAATTTGTCCTTCTAGCGAATATTCACCCGTTGGCAACAAACGCCAAATTAACTTGGGCCAAACGCCATTTTGAAACAATTGATTCAGTGACCGCCAATAAACGTAGGTAGCCGCTTGAGAACCCTTCAAACTGAAATCTAATGCGCCAGCTTCAAAGCCTTGTTCATCGGGCATAGGGGTGAATTTCATTTGAACGATGTGCAAGTTTTTTGTCTGAGCCAATTGCTGCAAACGATGGACCAAATGCATTCGAAATACAGAGTTTGGCCAAGCCAAAATTAACTCATCGACTTGAGCTTGGTATTCAAGCAGGGCATGATTTCTTTGCGCATGCG
>CALCBL010000454.1 GCA_937897495.1 uncultured Burkholderiales bacterium | reverse complement strand
ACAGAATTTACCGCCGCCTTGAATGACGAGGCCATCAAAACACAAATGCGTCAAAGTGGCATGGAGCCTGTTGCGACGACCACGGAAGGGCTGGATGCCTACATCAAGAGCGAAACCCAAAAATGGGCCAAAGTGATTCGCCAAGCCAACATCAAACTGAACTGAAGCATTTATGAATTTGAAATTTGACAGCGATGTGCTGGTGGTCGGTGCGGGCCCTGTTGGTCTAACTTTGGCCATGGACTTGGCACGCAATGGCGTCAAGGTTCACATTGTTGAGGTTCGCAAATTTGCAGAGCCCCCGAACGTTAAATGCAACCATGTATCGGCCAGAAGCATGGAAAACTTTCGAAGACTGGGCGTTGCACCCAGTTTGCGTGCAGCTGGACTGCCAGAAGACTATCCAAATGACGTGGTGTTTCGAACCGCCATGACAGGCACAGAGCTGACACGCATTCCAATTCCTTGCCGCAAAAACAGGTACACCGAAAGAGGGGGTCCTGATACCGAATGGGACACACCTGAGCCACCGCACAGAATCAATCAGATTTACCTTGAACCACTGCTTTTAAAACACGCCGTGGCGCAAGATGGCGTAACCCTGATCAATCGGACGCAAGTGACCGATTTCGTTCAAGATGAACATGGCGTCAGTGTCACCTTGTTGAATTTGGACACACACGTGAGCCAAGTTTTGCGTGTTCAATATGTGGCAGGCTGTGATGGTGGTAGCTCGTTTGTGCGCAAAAAAATAGGCGCCAAGCTGGAAGGCACAGACGTTATACAGCGCGTTCAATCGACCCACATTCGCGCGCCTCAGCTGGCCGATCTGTTGCCAGGCAAGCCAGCATGGTGCTACTACTCTGTGAACACACGGCGCTGCGGCACGGTGTTTGCCATTGATGGCCGTTCAACGTGGCTGGTTCACAACCACCTTCACCCTGACGAACCCGAATTTGATTCTGTCGATCGCGATCAATCGATCCGAAACATTTTGGGCGTCGACGACCATTTCGAATATGAAATCATCACCAAAGAAGATTGGGTGGGCAAAAGATTGCTCTCTAATCACTTTCGCGATCGGCGTGTGTTTTTAGCCGGCGATGCTGCACACCTTTGGGTGCCCTATGCTGGCTATGGCATGAATGCAGGCATTGCAGACGCCACCAACTTGGCATGGCTACTGGGTGCTGTGGTGAATGGCTGGGCCCATGCCAACATCTTAGATGCCTATGAAGCCGAGCGGCATCCCATCACTGAGCAGGTTTCTCACTTTGTGATGAACCACGCGCAGAAGATGATCAAGGCAAGGCGTGCCGTGCCGCACAACATTGAGGACCCAGATGCTGAAGGTGCAGCAGCGCG
>CALCBL010000453.1 GCA_937897495.1 uncultured Burkholderiales bacterium | reverse complement strand
GCGTTCAATGTCTTGAGGTGTGGCGCTTGAAGCTGTTTGGGATGCGGCAGCGCGCATGTGCAGTAACTGCGCAGCATGGTTCCACTCGTACAAAGCTTCGCGTTGCTCCATGCCGTCATAGCATTGCAAACGAATGAGAGGTCGTCCTAGAATTTTGGCGAGCGCTTTGGCCAGCTCGGTTTTACCAACGCCTGGCTCACCTTCTAAAAGGAGAGGGCGCTCTAATTTGAGGCTTAAAAAAACGGCGGTGATAAGCCGCCGTTCCGCGAAATAGCCCACGCCTTGTAGGGCTTGGGCAAGTTCGTCAATGGTTTTGAAAGTGTCTTTTGCGGTCATCCGTTCGCCTGTTTCACCGCCCTTTGAGTTTGCACGGTGATCAGGTGAGCGCGGTAGGCTTTTGAAGCGTGCAGGTCGGCATTGAGATCTGTAGAGTCTACCGCGACGCCGGTCACTGCTTCGGGGGTAAAGCTTTTTGTCAAGGCGGCTTCCATGCCAGCATGACGGAATACGCCGTTGCTTGCACCTGTCACAGCGACACGGGCGCCAGCAGCCGTGTGGGCTACAAACACACCGACCAATGCATAACGGGATGCAGGCTGGTTGAACTTGGCATAGGCGGACTTGGTGGGAATGGGGAAGCTGACGGACGTGATGATTTCGCCTGCGTTTAACGCGGTGGCATACATGCCTAGGAAGAAGTCATCGGCCTTGATGGTGCGCTTGTCTGTATGGATCGTGGCGCCCAATGCCAACAAGGCGCTAGGGTAGCAAGCGGCAGGATCGTTGTTGGCCACTGAGCCGCCTATGGTGCCCATCGAGCGAACTTGTTTGTCGCCAATGTTGTTGGCCAATAAAGCCAGGCCAGGAATGTTCTTCTGAACTTCAGCGTTGTCGGCCACGTCTTGGTGACGTGTCATGGCGCCAATGACGATGTTGTTGCCGTCTTTTTTGATGCCAGCCAAGCCACTGATGGCGGCCAAGTCAACCAAGGTTTCGGGTTGTTGTAGGCGCTGCTTCATGGCAGCGATCATGGTTTGGCCACCGGCCAAAACTTGACCGCCAGCCTGCGCCGATTTCTGGGCATCTGCCAATGCAGTGGGGCGTTCGTATTTGAATGCGTACATGTTGAATTCTCCGAATTTCTAATTAATGCTTGGCGGATTGAATGGCTTCCCACACGCGGTGCGGTGTGGCAGGCATGTCAAAGTCTTTGACGCCCAAGGGGGCCAAAGCGTCAAGTACGGCATTGATGACTGAAGGGGGTGAGCCGATGGCGCCAGCTTCGCCGCAACCTTTGGTACCCAGTGGGTTGGTGGTGCAAGGCGTGCATTCGTGGCCAATGGAGAACACTGGAAAGTCATCTGCGCGGGGCATGGTGTAGTCCATGAAAGAGCCGGTTAAAAGTTGGCCCGTTTCTTTGTCGTACACGCAGTGCTCCATGAGAGCTTGGCCTATGCCTTGTACCAAACCGCCGTGCACTTGGCCTTCCACAATCATGGGGTTGATGATGGTGCCGAAGTCGTCGACTGCGGTGAACTTGTCGATTTTGGTGACGCCCGTTTCAGGATCAATTTCGACTTCGCAGATGTAAGTGCCTGCAGGGAAAGTGAAGTTGGTGGGGTCGTAGAACGCTGTTTCGTTGAGGCCTGGCTCCAACTTGTCCAAGGGGTAGTTGTGCGGCACATAAGCTGTGAGCGCAACGCTGCCAAATGGGATTTTCTTGTCAGTGCCTTTGACGCTGAATTCACCGTTGGCAAATTCGATATCAGCATCGCCGGCTTCCATGAGGTGAGCCGCAATTTTCTTGGCCTTGGCCTCAATCTTGTCAAGGGCACGCATGATGGCAGAGCCTCCAACAGAAATAGAGCGTGAGCCATACGTGCCCATGCCAAAAGGCACGCGGCCGGTATCGCCGTGAACGATATCGACGTTTTCAACCGGAATGCCCAAGCGCGCTGCCACCACTTGTGCAAACGTGGTTTCGTGGCCTTGGCCATGGCTGTGCGAGCCTGTGAACACCGTGACGCTGCCTGTGGGGTGCACGCGAACTTCGCCGCACTCGAACAAACCTGCGCGAGCGCCCAATGCGCCAGCCACATTGCTTGGGGCCAAGCCGCAAGCTTCGATGTAGCTAGAGTAACCAATACCGCGCAACTTGCCTTTGGCCGCACTGGCAGCTTTGCGAGCAGGGAAGCCCGCCACGTCGCCCAATTTGTTGGCGTGGTTCATGAGGGCGTGGAAGTCGCCGGTGTCGTATTGCAAAGCCACTGGCGTTTGGTAGGGGAACTGCGTGATGAAGTTCTTGCTGCGAATGGCATCTTGAGTCATGCCCAATTCCCACGCGGCACGAGACACAATGCGCTCGAGCAGGTAGGTGGCTTCTGGACGACCAGCGCCGCGGTAAGCATCGACAGGCGCCGTGTTGGTGAACCAAGCATCTACTTCTACATAAACCTGCGGTGTGGCGTACTGGCCAGCCAACAAAGTGGCGTACAGAATGGTGGGTACGCAAGTAGAGAATGTTGAAAGGTAGGCGCCAAGGTTGGCATCTGTGTGAACTCTCAATGCCAAGAACTTACCATCTTTGTCGAGGGCCAATTCTGCGTGGCTAGAGTGGTCACGTCCGTGAGCATCGCTTAAGAAAGCTTCTGAACGGTCGCAATTCCATTTGATGTTGCGATTGA
>CALCBL010000452.1 GCA_937897495.1 uncultured Burkholderiales bacterium | reverse complement strand
ATCCCTTGGGCTTTGGTGGTGGTGTTTGCTTCCATGTTCATGAGTAGCAGTCGTTTGTATTGGTGGTGCGCTGCTTGGCTGCGCAATGCCATCAACAGTGGCACCTTCATTTTGGGCATCGAGAACCGCATCACAGGCATGGAGAATTTGCCGCTTGGCGAAAAAGACCCCGTCATCTTGTTGGTCAAGCACCAGTCCACATGGGAAACATTTTTAATGCCGGCCATCATGCCGCACCCCTTGGCGTACGTGTTCAAAAAAGAATTGCTCAGCGTGCCGTTTTTTGGTTGGGCCATGGGCCGCATGGACATGATTCACATTGACCGAAGCCAACGTGCACAAGCCTTTACCAAGGTGGTCACGCAGGGCAAACGCTTGATGGATCAGGGCGTCTGGGTGATTATGTTTCCAGAAGGCACACGCATTCCGCGCGGCCAAAAAGGGGTTTACAAAACGGGTGGTACGCGCTTGGCCATTGAGGCTGGCGTGCCCGTTGTTCCTATTGCAGTGACCTCTGCCAAGTGTTGGCCCACCAAAGCCTTTGTCAAGAAGCCGGGCATTGTGGACATCTCGATTGGCAAAGCCATTTCCAGCGAAGGCCGTCAACCTGAAGAGTTGATGCAAGAGGTGGAGAATTGGATTGAGTCGGAAATGCGCCGCCTTGATCCTGAGGCTTATACAGACGCTTGATCAAAGTACAACCATGCGCAATCCGCTGCAACTTGTTCTTGATTTTTTAAGTCCGCCACATGATCGGACACCGCCGGCTTTTGACAAAGCACCTAGAACACCCGATTCGACCACCACGCCAAAGCCTGGCGCATTGAGAACGACGGTGCGGCCAAGTGCCCCAGAACAGACGCCCAATGAAGTTTCAATTGCGCATCCTCGCGCCAATCGCGAAACAGTATTGGAAGGCATGCGCGTGGCCTATTTGTTCCAACGCGTGCGCCGTCGCTCAATTGGTTTTTTGGTAGGGCCTGATGGGCTTGAAGTGCGCGCGCCCAAATGGGTCACCTTGAAAGAAGTCG